>JAZUDA010000322.1:0-5235 GCA_045639455.1 Clostridia bacterium
CCCCTCCATGTTCGGATACCGCTATTATAAATCACAAACCAGGAAAGCACAATCCCCGAAAAAAGCAACGGCACGTCTCTGTAGGAGGCGTGCCGAATGGATAAACCTTATTTGGTCAGCGTAATGCAGTCAACCACATCCAGCGCGGCGGAAAGGAGTTCTTCCTCCGTCAGATATTTCGTGTAGCTGGTGGGAGAATCGTCCGCCATCACCATCACGCACATATCCGGGTATTTGCTGGGGATGTACATGTTCAGTACCTGGTAATAGGAGAACGTGCTGTATTCCTCATCCATGGTCACATTCTGATAGACATAGTACTGTGCCGGTCCCAACTTGGTTTCCACGGTCTTGATTTCCGTCAGGCCGCGCCCTTCCAGGGCAGGATCCGTACTGCTCAGGAACATCTGCGCGGACTCATAAGAGGTCGCCATGATTTCCTCCGCGGGCTTTGCCACACAGGTTACACCCACCTCGTCCAGAATGCCTTCTTCCTCAGTGATGAAGGTGAAGTCCGTCTTGTAATTCTGGTAGCGGCTAGTGGTCACCACTTCGCCGAATACGCTCACATCGGACTTGATGTAGCCCTCAGGCGTGTCAACCTCGGCCAGCTTATAGAAAGAGCTGAGCTTGCCCTTTTCTCCCTTGGCAATCAGCCAGTTTTCCTGCGCGCCGGACACCTTTCCGCCCCAGATCAGCAAAGAACCGTCGTTGAAAATCAGCCAGTACCACGCCTGCCAGAGAACCAGCAGCGCGGTCAGGGCGATCAGAACGGTCTTGATGATCTGCCGCGTCTTGGGCGTCTGATCGCGCCACCATTCCTTCAGCGTGCGCTCCTGCGGCTTTTTGTAGTTTTTCTTTACATAACGGACTTTTTTCTTGCCCATTGGGAAACACTCCTCTTTGAGATGTAAAAATTCAGCGCCGCTCTCAAAATGATGACGGCGCTGCTTTTTTCAGGCAAACATCAGCCCTTGACGGAGCCAACCATAACGCCCTTTACGAAATACTTCTGGATGAAGGGATATACCACCAGAATCGGCACAGTACCGACAACAATGGTAGCGCACTTCAGGCTGTGTGTGGGAGGCGGGGTCATTACGTCACCTTCAAAGCCCAGGTCGGACTGAGCGGCGTTGGCGGCATCGATGATGGAGCGAATGATGTTTTGAATCGGCTTATACTTGTTGGCATTCAAGTAGATAACACCCGGCCACCAGGCGTTCCAGTAGGAAACGCCGTAGAACATGGCAATGGTCACCAGAGAGGCCATGGACAGCGGCAACACCACATGAATCAGAATCTGAGCCTGGTTGGCACCATCAAGGAGGGCAGCCTCTTCCAGCGCATCGGGCACGGAATAGAAGAAGTTCCGCATCAGCAGCATATTCCAGGTGTTGACCAGGTACGGTACGAACAGAACCCAACGGGTATCCAGCATATGCAGAACATTCGCAATCAGGATATAATTCGGAACGGTACCGGCGTTGAAAATCATGGTGAAGAACACCATCAGCAGGATGCCGTTGCGGCCGCGCAGCTTTTTCTTGCTCAGCGGGTAGGCCATGCAGACAGTGCAGACCATACTGGACAGGGTACCCACAACCACCAGGAAGAGGGAGTTACGGAAGCCGCTCCACACGTTTGCAGAACGGAAAACCATTTTGTAGGAGGTCAAATCCCACTCCTGCGGAATCAGGATAAACTCACCTCTGCGGGCAATTTCAGCGGCACTCACGAAAGAGGAGCCCACCACGCTCAGCATAGGAACAATGATACTGAGGCCCAGCAGAACCAGCAGGATATAGTTGATGACGTGCGCGATTTTTTCGCTTGTTGTTTGTCTGTTCATCGTACTCACCAGATTCCTTCCTGGCCCAGCTTCTTGGAAACCCAGTTGGAGCCCAGCACCATGACCATGGCCAGCACGGACTTAAACAGGTTCACGGCCGTAGAATAGGAGTAGTTCATGTTTTTCAGACCCTCGCGGTATACGTAGGTATCAATAATATCACCCGTCTCGTATACGTTGGAGGAGTACAGGTTGAAAATGGTTTCGAAACCCGCGTTCAGCAGTTCGCCGCAGCGCAGGATAAACATCATACTGATAATGGGAGCGATTGCGGGCAGTGTCACATGCCAGATGCGGTGATACCACTCGGCGCCGTCCACGGTTGCCGCCTCATGCAGAGACGGGTCAATGTTGGTCATAGCAGCCAGATACACAATGGAGTTCCAGCCAATGCTCTTCCACAAATCGGTCACAACCAGCAGCGGCTGAAAGTATTTGTTGTCGCCAACGAAAACAATGGGCTTACCGCCGAATGCCTTTACAATGGCATTCACAATACCACCGTCCACGCTGGTAATCGAGCGAACAATGGAGCACACCACAACGGCGGAAAGGAAGTGAGGCAGATAGCTGATGGTCTGAATCGTCTTCTTGAAATGAATGTTGTTGATACCGTTCAGCATTACCGCCAGAATGATAGAGGCCGGGAAGCATACAACCAGCTTCTTAAAGGAGATGACGAAGCTGTTGCGGATGATTCGGTAGGCATACTTGGATTTGAAGAATTTTTCAAACCACTTCAGGCCAACCCAGGGGCTGGTAAAGATGCCGTTGATTCCATCAAAGGGCTTATAGTTCTTAAACGCAATGGTGATACCCACCATAGGCAGGTATTTGAAGACAATATAGTATGCGACCGGAACCAGCAGCATCAGGTACAGCAGCCAGTACTGCTTGAAGGACTGACGCCATGTCAGCTTATCCGATACTGCTTTTTTCTTTGACGCTTTCATTTGTGCGACTATTCTCCTTTATAAGTGGAATGAGGGGAAGGGGCCCTCGCGGGCCCCCGCCCCTTTTGCCGCACAAATCAGGCGGCGAAGAAAACCGAATTAGGCAATGCCAAACCAGGCCTTGTACTGACGGGTGATTTCGTCAATGTACTCCTGCATGCCGGCATCGTACAGTTCGTCGATGAAAGCCTGCCAGTTTTCAGGAGTCAGCTCGCGCTCACCCTTGTAGAACTTGTAGATTTCCTCGGAAACCATGGTCTCGATGTCGTTCGCGGACATTACGTTGTCGTACAGTTCGGTGTTGTTGTAAATCACGCCCAGGTCGTAGGGGATGGTGGTAGCATCGAAGTCCTTCTGGTGACGCAGCATGACGTTGTGGTAGTTCTGAGTGCCGTCAGCATCGTAGATGATGCAGTCGCCTTCGTTACCCATACCAATGGTGTACCAGAAGTCGCCCTTGTACAGCATGCTGGTATCTTCGATAGAGCCGCTGATATCGATGGTCACGTGGTCTTCGCGGGCATTGGGCTTGGACTCATCGTATACCCAGTGCAGGCCTTCGATACCGCTGTTCAGGATCTTGTTGTTGTGCCAATCGGAGTAACCCCACTCGATAACGGTCAGGCAAGCGCGCATTTCTTCATCGGTGTTCTTGGCGTTGAAGCAGCAGCACTCGTCGTCACCGGCAACCAGGGTCTCGGCCTTGTTGCCGTTGGGGCCTACCAGACCGGTCTCGCAGTAGTACCAGGAGGAGCCGGGCACATTCTGCTTCATGGTAGTGGTCTGGTTGGACAGGTCGGTGGTGTAAGCGGCGGAAGCGGCGCAGCGGCCGGCGGCCAGATAGTTACGAACTTCAGCCAGGGTCCAGACGTCGTTTTCGGGATGGAAGATGCCATCGTTACGCCACTGGATCATCTTGGCCAGGAAATCATAGTAACCGGGCTGCAGATAGTAGGGCTTGATGGAGCCGTCTTCGTCCGGCCAGTTGGAACGGCCATACTGGGTGTAACCGGCCAGGAAGTGATATTCCTGAGTGTTCAGGTTGCCGCTGCGGGCAATCAGGGTGATGGTTTCGCCGTTGCCGTAGGGATCAGCTTCCTTCAGAGCATACAGAACCTTTTCCAGCTCGTCCATGTTGGTGGGAGCTTCCAGGTTCAGAGCATCCAGATAGTCCTGACGGACGAAGGTCTGGTAGAAGGAGCGGCTGGAGATACGCGGTACGCCCCAAACGGTGCCATCGGGAGCGGTCACGGAGCCCATGGCCTGGTAGGGTTCCCACTTCTTGATGACGTTGGGAATCATATCAACGTACTGGGTGATGGGCTGAATCATGCCATAGCCCACATACTTGGTCCACTTGCCGTCCCAGGTGTTCACCTTGATATCGGTGGACTGGAGCAGCATATCCTGCTTTTCGGTCTTCTCATTGGAGCCGAAACGGTAGGAAGTTACGTCTACACCGGTCTGCTCCAGGATGTAGTCGTGAACCATCTGGTAACCCTTTTCGCCGGACGCGTCACCGTAGTAGGGGTCCAGCATGATTACGTGCACGGGTTCGGCGGCAGCTTCAGCCAGAGCGGACAGAGGCAGAACGCTTACCAGCAGAACCATTGCCAGGAAGAGTACGAGAACTTTCTTCATTGTAGTTCCCTCCATTTTTATTTTGCGGACTTTGCGCCCAAACAAAGATATGTGCGCACAGACCCACAATGTGGTATTATTCTATCAAAATTCCGACATCATGTCAACATTTTTTATTTTCTCTCATCGCCGCAAAAATCCCCCCGTCAAAGAAAATATCCTTCCCCGCCTCATCCTGATAAAACGATACGCGTTCCGTGCCCAGCTGACGGAAGCCCTGCGACTGCAGCAGCCTGACGGACGGGATATTTTCCAGCGCGGTTCGGGCCGTGATGACCGCATCAGGCTGTTTTTCCAGAATCGCGCCAATCAGGGCGGCCATGCTTTCTCTTGCGTATCCTTTCCCGTGATAATCCGAATGAAAACAGTAGCCCGTCTCGTATCCGTCCTCCCGCCGGTTGAACGCGATGTATCCGATTACTCCCCCATCCAGGCAAACCGCGTAGAACATATGCTCGGTGCTGTTCTCGCATGATGCCCATTTACCGATTCTTTGCCGAACGGCATCGGGATTCGTATTGTTCGGCCTGTCAAATCGCGCGTATACGGAACGCTTCTGATCGTCCCAAATAGCCTTTATGCTTTCCCAGTCATCGGCAGCGATTCTGCGGACGGTCAGCCTTTCGGTTGTCATATTCTGTCTCCTTTCCGTGTCGCCTCGGCAAAAAAGCCCCGCAGAAACATCATCCTTAAATCATTCGATATCTGAATATGCAGGACTTTTCACCGTCCGTATCGTGCGGAGATGTGACGATCTCAATCAGTTCAAGCTTTAACCCCAAACATACT
>JAZUDA010000323.1:0-2924 GCA_045639455.1 Clostridia bacterium
TCATCCGTTTTGTTGTTGCCGTGAAAATAGCCTTTTGAAAGGTCAAACCCGGCCGCCTTCGCGGTGGCGATTTCCCCGGCGGAGACCAGATCGATCCCCAAGCCTTCTTCGGACATAATCCGGTATATCTGCTTGAAAGAGCAGGCCTTGCTTGCGTACAGGGGCAGACAGTCCTCACCGAAGGATTCCAGCATGGCCTCCCGGAAAAGCCGGCAGTTTGCACGAATCCGGTCTTCATCCATCAGGCACAGAGGAGTGCCGTAGCGGTTTGACAGAACGGTCACGTCCTGCCCGCCGAAGCATAGGTGTCCGTTGTGGGAAACAGTCAGGTTTTCGCAAATCATTTTTTACGACATCCTTTTAACGATAATTAAAGAGGCAGACAACAAACCTTTCCTGCCATATAGAGAAAGACAGTCAGAAAATCAGGCTCCTTCGTCCATCTCAATCTTGGGCTCCACGCAATTCTTGCGAACAGATTCAATTCCGTTCAGGCAGGACTTCAGGGAAGCATAGCCTTCGGAAGCGGCGATGACCTGGCCGTTCTTGGCCTTCAGACGGAAGCGGCTCTCGCCGGCCTTGTCCAGATATACTTCAAACTTGGGATGCTTTTCAACGGCAAATCCTTCTTCAGTCTGGTTTTCCACGGCAGCAACAGGAGCACAGCGCATCACGCTGGCGATACCGGCCTTGCAGGTAGCCAGGCTCTTGTAGGACTGGGAAACAGCGATAATTTCGCCATTGGAAGCCTTCAGGCGGAAAGAATACTTGTCGTTCTTGGCCTTGATTACAAACTTGCCCATTGTATACTCCTCCAAATCAATTGATTTAAGTTTATTATACATTTTTTTGCCGGAAAACGCAACAGTTTTTTTGCCGGTTCGCGTTTTTACAGTCTGAAATGCCGGGTGTTGCGAATGGATGAGGATTCTGCTATAATAAAGAGGCTGTGAAGGAGGAATGACAATGTCACCCCGAAAGATTACCAGCGTTCCGGGCCTGTTTGGCACGGTGGACCATTACGATGAAAATGGCAATTATCTGGGTTATTCCGCCGAGAGCGCGCTAAGCGGCGTGAACCATTACGATGCCTTCGGAAACCTGGCCGGCTACAGCCTGGACAGCGCCTTTGGCGGCGAGAATCATTATGACGCATTGGGCAGGGGCGTTGGCTACAGCCTGGACAGCGTGCTTGGCGGCAGCAATCATTATCACACGGACGGCACGCGCGCCGGGTATTCCGTTCCGGGCCTTTTTGACAGCACGGATACCTTTACGGATGACCGGCCCGAGCTTTTTGACCGCGACGACGATTTTTGATATCGCCCGCCGGGAATCATACCCATTTGTCCCCGGCGTTCGTATATAGATTTGGCTTTTCCCCGCAGGGAAGAGCGAAAAAGTATTTGGAGGCTTCTTATGGAATTCGACATTTTGTACCTGATTCAGAATTATCTTCGCACCAACACCATTGACCAGATTATGGTGAAGATTTTTAACGATTTTGTGGGCGCCAAGGGCGAAATCTGGATTATCCTGGGCATTCTGCTGCTGGTGTTTCCCAAGACCCGCAAGACCGCGCTGTGTCTGCTGTCCGCCTATATCATTTCATACTTCCTGGGCGATGGCGTGCTGAAAAACCTGATTGCCCGTCCCCGGCCCTGCGTGCTGAAGGACAACGTAGCGTTGCTGATCGGCTGCCCGACATCCTATTCCTGCCCCTCTGTGCACAGCATGCTGGCGTTCGCGTCCGCTTCTTCCATCTTCTGGTTCCATAAAAAGACCGGCATTGTGGCGCTTGTTTTCGCGGCGATGGTTGCCTTCAGCAGGCTGTACTTCTTTGTTCATTTCCCCACGGATGTGTTGCTGGGTGCCGTTCTGGGCTTTGCCATCGGCACCGCGGTATACTTCCTGTCCAAGGCAGGGGAGAAACACCGCACCTGAATTTAAGATTCCTGAATATGGCACCTGTGAGTTGTTCCTTCTGCCGGTTTGAAATAAAGGTGATTGTGTGCGCAAGATTCAGAAGACGGTCAATTCGCCATTCGGCTCGGTAATTAAGATCATGCTGTTGGCTCTGTTGATGGCGTTCAACTATGTCCTGTTTATCATTCCCAATTCCTTCGCGCCCGCCGGCATCAACGGAATCGCAACAATGATTCAGTACAAGCTGCATTTCAGCATTGCCTACATGTCGCTGATTGTCAATGTTCCACTGTGTGTGTTTTCCTATCTGACGACGGACAAGCGTTTCGCTGTCCGTACGCTCATTTTTTGCCTGACATACTCGGTAGGATATTTGGGCCTACAGCAGCTGGACCTTTCCTCCATCCAATATGACGCTGGCAATATTGATACGATTTTTCCGTGCCTGATTGCGGGTATGGTCAACGGCTTTATCTATGGCTGCTGCTTCCGGCTCGGCACATCGACAGGCGGTACGGATATCATTTCCAAATATATCAGCCATAAACAAAAGTCAGTCAATTTTTTCTGGGTCACCTTTGCAATCAATATCGCGGTCGCGACAATCTCCTTCTTTGTCTACGCAAAGGAAGTGGACGGCCGGGTGATTCATGATTATAAGCCGGTCTGCCTGTGTATGTTATACTGTTTCATTACCAGCTATGTGGGAAACAGGATTCTCCAGGGCTCCCGATTCGCCTATCACTACATCATCATTACATCGCACGCGGATGAAATCGAGTGGGAGATTATTCATACGTTGCGCCACAGTGCCACACGTCTGAACGCGACAGGAAGCTACAGTCATCAGGAACGTCAGGTGCTTTTGAGCGTTGTGAACCGTCATCAGCTGAATGAAATGAGGGAAATGCTTGAGAAATACGACAACACATTCGCGTATGTGGAACCGGTCAACGATACAGTTGGCAACTGCAAAAAAATACAGCAAAAGTCTTAAA
>JAZUDA010000324.1:0-8011 GCA_045639455.1 Clostridia bacterium
AAAAAAGGTTCTGGACGGCGGCCCGAGGAAAGGGCGGCCGTCGGTTTTTTGCCATTGGAAAATCATCCGATGATTCAGCAGCTTTCCGGATTGCATTCCGCCTTCCACAGGCCATGCAGGTTGCAATAGGCATAGGCTGCCTTTACTTCATCCCCCTCGCAAAGACGGAAGCAGACGGCGGGCGCGTCACCGGGCTTCAGTTCCTTACGCTGGTTTCCGCACTTCGTCTGGAGGGAAATCCATTCGATGAAGTGCTTATCGGACATGGGGTGCGGGTCAGACCCAACGGTTACGGTTACCAGGTCGCCATCGACTTTGATGACCGGCACGTGCTTTTCATGGGAGGCATCCACGCTGCCGGGAATGAGTTCCTCCATGTCCATACCGCAGCATACCACGGGGACATCGGTATCCTTTACAATCGCAATCATCTGCCCGCAGAGGGAACACCGGTAGAATTTCATTTCCATACTGTTTTCTCCTTTCATACTCTTCAAGCCGCTCTTCTTTGTTAATCTGTGATGGGAATTTGCTTCGGGGCCGCCTCTGGCGTGTCCGCACGTTTGGGGAACTCCAGTTTCAGGACACCATCCGTGAATTTCGCACGGACCTCTTCTCCTTTTAGCCCGGTGCCTACATAGAAACTGCACTGCCGGCTGTCGGCAAAATGCTGCTGATAGATTGTCCTGCCGTTTTCATCCTTCCTGTCCCGGTCCTGATTCCTCTCGGCCTTTATGGTCAGAAATCCGTTTTCCAGACTCAGGATGATCTGGTCCTTCGGAAAATCGTGCAGGTCGATGTTGATGAAACGGCTGCTTTTTTCCGCCTGCGTGTCAGCTTTTTCCTCCGTGTCCGGCTCCTCATCAACAGGGAAATCACCCACGCGCGGGTAGCCACGGGAGAAAAAGAGAGGGAAGACACTTCCTTCGTCCAACAAGTCGTCAATCAGATACCGATTCATATTATTCCATCCTTTCATGAGTTGTTTTGCGATATGTAAGCGTAACGGGATCCCCTGACGCATCTGCACGGGAATCACCTCCTTTTTGCGAGATGTGTTCTTACTTCCTGTATCCGCATTTCGGGCATACGCCGTTTTCATTCAGCGCGATGCCGCACAGCGGGCAGCGTTCCTTCGTGCCGTACGGCTCATATTCCTGGGACGCGGCGTTTACACCGCTGGTGAAGGTGATTTTGGCGATGTTCAGCTTGTCCTTGAGCAGATCGTATACAATCTTGATCATGCCCTCTACCGTCATGGTTTCCTTCGTGATGACCAGCCGGCAGTCCGGATAAGCCTTTGCCAGCCTGCTTTCAAAAGCTTCGCCCTTCATCGTGTTCTGGGGATGACCGTTCAGAATGCCTTCCGTGTCGTATGCCTTGAGAATCATGGGAAGCAGCGGGTCATCCTCCCGCAGAATCAGGGCATGGTCGAAGTTTTTCAGTACGTTCCAGGCGGTTTTCTGAATCTCGTTGCAGGGGAAAACCATGTTGACCCCGGGGTTGATGCTGTCCTCGACTTCGATGGTCAGCACGCCGGTGTGGCCGTGAAGGTAACGGGCTTCACCGTTAAAGCCATAGAAGCGGTGGGCATATTGCAACTGGAATGTGGTCATGCTACGCATTACTTTTCACTCTCCTTTATTACGCTTGCTGTATCGGGCAGAACATCCTGCGCCTCGTACTGTGCCGGCAGGGAAAGCCGCATCTGCGGCAGGACGGCGACCGAAACGGTTTTCCCTGCATCAAGATCTGTCAACAGAACGGTATCGCGGGTCAGGTGGATTATCACCTCTTCTCCTTCCTCGGTCATCATGGTCAGTTCACCGTTCTTACCGATTGCCGAGACTGTTCCCTTCAGGATTCGGCCACGTACATACAGGGCGGTGATTTGGGGAGGAATGGAGCGTGTTTGCATGCCGTTGTAGTACACATCCACGGCAAGGCCGGCCGCTACACTGCGCGGGGGAACATCTGCAAGATTTACACGGATCACTTCCGTCCGGTCATCCGGCAGCAGCAGGAAGAAGGGCTCTTCTCCATCGAATACCTGCTCAATGATGCCGCACATTTTATGTACGGAGACCGCGTCCGCGTGCAGTTCGCCGTTCGGCCCTGCATCATCGGTACGGACAATCGCCACATCGCCGTCTGCGGGTTCGTTATCAATATCCCACGCCGTTTTGTCAGAGACAAGAACGCGAAGCGTTTCTTCACCGGTATGTAGCGTGAAACCGTCCGCGGTAATGTCGGCCAAGACGCCGGAAATATCCGCCGCGCCGGCGGGTAGCGCGATGCATAGTGTCAGAATGACCGTGAGCAGACACAGGAACAGAAACGTTTTTTTCATTCGTATTTCAACCTCCATGCTGTCAGTCCGATATGCTTGTTATGATGCCTTTGAGCATAGCTTTGTTCCGATGGGAATCACCAGCGGCAGGACGAGCCCGGTCAGAATGATGAACTCACTCAGCACGGCTGCCGCGATGACATAGGGGTGAGCGCCGTTGTAATAGGCAGGGGAAAGGTGTTTGTACAGGATTCCGCCGAACGCCCACATGACGGCAATGCCTGCGATACGGTTCTTGCCGAATACCACCACCGCAAAGGCTATGCAGGCGCCGATCAGCAGGACGGCGGACGTCCAGAAATCATCGGAAAGGCCGAAACCGTTCCAGCCCAGCTGGGTCAGCCAGACACTGATGTTGGCGATGGTTGCGGCAATGATCCATCCGAAATAGAGGGAAAAGCCCGACTTGGCTGCCATGCGCTGCGCAAGGTTGCCGCCCACGTTTCCGAGACGCTGCTGAATGAGAATCAGGGAAACGAGCAGAAGCACAATGGCAAACGTGGAAAAGCCGATCATCTTGTTATGCCACAGCAGGAGCCAAACAATGTTCAGTACACAGCTGACGGCAAACCATAGCCCGATATCCTCACGAACCTTTGCACTTGCGGTACCGCCGTCAAAGATTCCCCACTGATAGATAACGAAGACCGCCATCAGCAGGTAAATCAGCCCCCAGATCGCGAATGTGACGGGCGCCGGGGTGAACAGATTCGGATATGCTTCGGAGACTTGGCCGGTAGTGTTCCCGCCGATGGGGAGCAGATTGGCCAAAGCGTTAACCAGGATCATCGCGGCGAAGGAAATCGTATTGATCCATTGCAGTGCCATAGGATTATCGTCACCTCCGAAATCAAATGAAGTTCTGTGAAGGGAGCCTGAGGAGGCGCCGCGTTCCTTTCTGTTGGTTTTCCGCCGCAGCGCCATCAGGGACGATGCTGCATGGACGGTCACTCCTTTCTATTGAAAGCTTGCCGGATTCGCGGTATAATGGGAAACCGAGGTGGCTTCCTGTTTGCGAGGTCATGGTAGCAAAAAGAAAAATGTACAGCAATCGTCCCGCAAACAAAATGAAAATGTATTTTTCAAAGGGCGTACATGCCGAGGTACCGTGCTTCCGGTGTGACGCAATGGACGGATTTGTACAAATTTTACAAAGCATTCGCAGGGAATACAAATGTGCTGTACCGTCCACGGAAAAATGCGCGAGACGGACAAACGGCGTTCCCATCGTCCGGAATGATGAAAAAGATTTCAATCGTAAGGAGAAAAAATCGACATCCATGAGAACGTTAATCAAAAACGCGAGGGTTTTCAACACCGGCCTGAAGAAATTTATTCCCGGATGGCTTTTGCTGGAGGACGGGTATATCCGCTATGCCTTTGTGGAGGAAGATTGCCTGCCGGAGGCGGATTGCGTGATTGATGCGAAAGGTGCCTTCTGTCTTCCATCGTTGATTGATATCCACCTGCATATTGAAAGCAGTATGATTACCCCCGCCACTTTTTCTCACGCGCTGCTGCGCCGGGGCGTTACCACCTGCGTGGCCGAGCCTCACGAGATTGCCAATGTTCTGGGCATCGAGGGTGTCCGGGCCTTCATGAAGGCTGCACGCGGGTGCAAAATGGATATCTTCTGGGGGATTCCCAGCTCGGTTCCCTGCTCCGGGTTTGAAACGACCGGTGGGCGGATTGAACTGGATGACGCGAAAACGCTGCTGGACGAGCCTGATGTGGCCTGCCTGGGGGAGGTCATGGACTGCTACTCCGTTCTGCATGAGCCGGACGGAAAGATTCGTACCTGGCTGGAATATCTCCGCACCAATTACCCGAAGCTGACGATCGAAGGGCATATCTCCAATTATGTGGGCGCGGAGCTTTGCGATATCATGTACCGCGGCGTGGACTCGGATCATACCTGTATTGGCCTTGCTCCCTTCATTGAACGGCTGAAGATGGGAACGTTCATCGAACTGCAGGAAAAGTCCCTGCTGCCTGAGGTGATTTCCTATATCGAGGAGAACGATGTGTGGGAGCATTTCTCCCTTGTGACGGACGATGTGATGCCAGACCTATTGAGAAACCGGGGACATCTGGATTACTTGGTGCGGAAGGCCATCGGCATGGGCATGAAGCCGGAACGGGCTATCCTGGCTGCCACGTGGAATCCCGCGCGGAGAATGAAAATGTACGACCGTGGGATGATTGCCGCGGGCTATAAGGCGGATTTACTTTTTGTGGATGATCCTGTCCGGTTTTCTGCCCTCAAGGTCATGAAGGACGGAGAAACGGTCTTTGACGCGGAGCAGCCTCCCGCAGAGCCTCCCCGTGTCCGGTGTTTCCCGGAGCATTTCTACCGCACGGTGAAGCTGAATATGCTGACGGCGGAGAATTTTGATATTGTTACCCCGCTTCCCAACGGTACTCATACGGCGCGCGCCATGCGGCCGGATAAGGGAACTGGCAGGACCTATGAGGACCTTGTGCAGGTGCAAGTCGAAGACGGAAAAGTGCAGCTTCAAGACACGCCGCTGTGCAGAATCGCGGTATTCGACCGGCATACCGGCCGGGCGGGAAGGATGATCGGCCTGGTCAGCGGAGACGATTTCTTGAAAAAGGGCGCGGTTGCCTGCACATACGCCCATGACCATCACAACCTTCTGGTTGCCGGGAAAAGGGCAGAGGATTGTGCCGTGGCGGCAAATCAGGTAATCGCGAACCAGGGTGGGTACTGCGTAGTGGAAAACGGAAAAATCCTGGCGTGGCTGCCGCTGGAGGTAGGCGGCATTGTGACGGAAGCGCCGCTGTCCGAAACAGCTGACCGCGCCGGTGAAGTGGCGAAGGCCATGCACTATCTCGGGTATGAGTTTGATAATCCCGTCATGTCCTTCAGTGTTCTGGGACTTTCGGTCTCCATGTTCCTGCGGATTACGGACCGGGGGTATGTGGCCGCAAAAGAGGGAAAGCTGCTGCCCCTTTTCCCTGAAGAGAAAAAACGGTAAACAAAAAAGGCATCCTGTATTCAGGATGCCCCGGAACGGTCCTTCAATGGCGCGGGACCGTTTTTTGATTACAAGTCTGTCTTACCTTCCAGTGAAATGGCGGTAACGGGCAGTACGCGGTCCCGAATTTCGGCGCATGGCTCGAAGAAGGACTTGCTCATGTCGAAATTCACCTGCCGCGGTCCGGGCCCGACAAAGCCGCTGCGGCGGCCCTTCATATGAATGCCGCTTTCGTTTATTTCGAAAATCGCGTACAACGCGTCACGGTAGGGCGCGGTTGCCGTGATATTCGGGTAAACATGACTGATAGTCTTGCTGTAGCGGACGCAGTCGTACTGATGCCCCAGCCAGATATTAGAGGCACTGTTGATACTGACGAAGGGAACACCTTCCCGGACGCTGACACCGTCCACATGATTGTGCCCGTTCAGTGCCAGAATGACCCGCCTGCGGCCCTCGTTTACACGGCGGAGCATCGCCCACACGTCCGCCCGGTTTGGAGCGCAGAGAATATCGTCGCCCAGCGCGTAGTGGGACAAAAGCACGCAAGGCTCTTCGGATGCCATGATGACCTTTTCGGCCCACTGAAGCTGTTCCGTAGGAATGAAGCCCGATTCATACTTGCCGTAGCCGTAGTTGCAGTGGTCATAACTCACCAGATTGCCGGTATCTTGATCCTTGTAGAAGTTGGTATCCAGCGCCAAAAAACGTACCCCACCCTGCACAAAGGAATAATAGGGGCCGGGCATACCCCAGTATTTGCAGGTGGTTTCCTTGCTGCAGGAGTCCATATCGTGGTTTCCCAGTACGCCGTACAGAGGAAGACCGGTTTCCGCAAGTAGGTCGCGGACGGCAACCTTTTCATCGTCTCTGTCGCAGACGAACCAGCCCTGCTTCCGCTTCTCGATGCTTTCCGGCGCGTACTCCCGCAGGAAGTCTACCTCCGGGTATTGAATATCCCCTAAGTGCAGCAGAAAATCCACCTTCTGCTCCTTTGCCGCTTCACAAAATGCCTGCATGCGGGAAACGCCGTCCGGCATGATATCTACATGCAGGTCGGAAATCACCGCGAAACGTGTAGAAAAGCTCATTTTTGCCTCCGGTACAAATAAGATTCGGGAATGCCTCTGCACAATAGATTATCAGAAATCAAGGGAGAATGTCAATGGCTCGCGCGCACATCATCAAAAGTTTCAACGATTTCTTTTTCGGGGGCGGCAGTCAGCAGGCTGACTACAACCATTGCCGCGGCGGCACACAGGAAGGCGGGCAGCAGCTCATAAATATTCCATGCGCCGCCGATGGGGCGAACCAGATATTTCCACAAGAAGACCACCGCGCCACCGATAAACATGCCGGCAAGCGCGCCGTATTTATTGGCGCGCTTCCAGAACAGGGAAACAAGAACGACAGGCCCAAACGCCGCGCCGAAGCCCGCCCAGGCGAAGGAAACGATGCCGAAGATAGAACTGCCGGGATCCCGCGCAAGGAAAACGGCGACCGCGGAAATGGCAACCACGGTCAGGCGGGCAAGCAGCATGGTGACTTTTTCGGAAAGCTCCAGACCAAGGACACGGTGCGCGATATCCTCGGAAACAGAACTGGAGGCCGCCAGCAGCTGACTGTCCGCGGTAGACATGGTGGAGGCTAAGATCCCCGCGATGATCAGCCCTGCAATCAGCGCGGCGGCTGTGCCGTGTTGGGAGAGCGACTGCGCCAGATGAACAATCACGGCTTCCGCGTCGCTGTTGGTCTCAAACATCGGAATCACCCCGGCCTTCGCGGCAGAAAAACCAACGATGCCGATCAGAACAGCGATTCCCATGGAGATGACGACCCAGACGGAAGCGATGCGGCGGGATGTTTTCAGCTTGCGGTCGTCCTCAATCGCCATGAACCGCAGCAGAATGTGGGGCATGCCGAAGTAGCCAAGCCCCCAGGCAAGGGTGGAAACGATGGGCACAAAACCGAAGAAGCCCACGGAATCCGAACGGACGGAAACGGAAGCGGTCAGGCTCAGGTAGCCGGGAATGGCCTTCGCGTTTTCCACAACCGCGCTCCAGCCACCGACGGAGCGGATGCCGAAGAACAGAACAACCACCAGCGCGGCGGTCATGAGGATGCTTTGAATCAGGTCGGTAAAGCTGGCCGCAAGGAAGCCGCCCATGGCGGTATAAAGCACGATAACAACCGCGCTGATGACCATGGTGGTCATGTAATCCCAACCGAACAGGTTGCTGAACAGCTTGCCGCAGGCGGCGAAACCGGAGGCGGTGTAGGGGACAAAGAAAATAATAATCACCAGCGAGGCAAGGAGACGAAGCAGCCGCCTGTCATGGAAACGTCTGGCGAAATAGTCGGGCAGCGTAATGGCGCCGAGCCTCGCGGTATAACGGCGCAGGCGCCGCGCGACCAGCAGAAAATTCAGGTATGTGCCCACGGCAAGCCCGATCGCGGTCCAGCTGACCTCGGCCATGCCGCAGAAGAACGCCAGCCCGGGCAGTCCCATCAGCAGATAGCTGCTCATATCGGAGGCTTCCGCGCTCATTGCGGTCACAAGGGGACCGAGCCGTCTGCCGCCGAGATAAAAATCGTCCGTGTTTTTATTCTTTTTGGAATAATACACGCCGATGAAAACCATGAGCGCCATATACAAAATTAC
>JAZUDA010000325.1:0-4920 GCA_045639455.1 Clostridia bacterium
TAATCTACGCCGCTGTAGGGATCGTAGGGAGTGCCCTGATAGTGAGAGGACAGCACGTACTTGATATCCTCCACGGTCACCTTTCTCTCGGGCACGAAGGACCAGGGAATGTCATCGCTCTCGGGGGTGAAATCTGCGTTCGGACCGTCCCACTTATAGGTATGGGGCAGGAAGTAGCGGGCCATGAACCACCCTCTGGGGGTGTTGTAAAGATGGTCGGCATCTCGCCGGGAGCCGTACACCTTGCGGGGGTTAAACCGCCCGTCATTGTTCCGGTCCAGGCAGTACTTTTCCGTGAACTCCTTCAGGTCGGGACTGCACAGATAGTTTTCCTGCTTGCCGTAAGCATCTTCAAAATCGAAATCATCGATTCCCTGCTGGTTGGGCATAATGACGACATTCTCGTCCTTTACCCTTCTGGCCATCCAGTGATGCCCGCCGATGGTCTCCATCCACCAGACCTCGTTGGCGTCATTGAATCCGATGCCGTTCATCTCATAGGTGCCGTACTGCTCCAGCAGCTTGCCCAGGCGCAACACGCCCTCACGGGCAGTGTGGATATACGGCAGCACAATGCAAACAAAGTCCTCCTCGCCGATGCCGCCGGGAATCTCCGGGTCGCCTTCCTTTTCCGGCTTTTTCAGCACGACCAGCGGGTCGGCACCTAAAACAAGCGCGTTGGAGGTGATGGTTTCCGTTGCCGTCATGCCTACATTGCAGGCATTGATGCCGGAACCGTACCACGCGCCTTCACTCTTGGCGACGTTGGGACAGGCAGTATAGCGCATCGGGTTCTTCGGCAGGTCAAATTCCAGATGTGATGTCAGCGTCTTGTAATGAACAGGCTGCTGCTCGGGCAGGATGACCGTCATCTTCTTTACATGATAGGAATAGTCCTCGTTTCGCGCAATCATGGTAGAGCCGTCGTAAGTCGCCTTCTTGCCGGCCAGTATTGTCGTACAGGGCATGGTCTTCTCTCCTTTACGCATTTTTATACGAAATTGAACAAAGTTTTCATTACGCAACTGTATTTTAGCAGTTTTTATTCAATGCGTCAATCATTATCGGGAGAATCGGGCCTGTCAAATGTCACCATCACATCTCCTGCATTTTGTTCAATTGCCTGAATCCATACGCGAGTGCCGTCATTCATAATGGCAGTGGCAGGGTCTCCGATTGAATAATCATCCGTGTCACAGATGTACTGCCCCTCCTGATTGTAGGCCATGACGCGGAATTCACCCGTCCGCTTGTCCATTTCAGTTATGATATATCCCTTTTCCGAATCATAGCCGTATGTTCCTACGTGCGTCATGTTGTCCGGGGCATGGATTAAGGGCTTGGAGGATATCATTTTACCGTCAGCAGACAGCGTGATAAGGTCAATTGCCGCGATGCCGTTTTGCTCTGTCCGGTAGAGTGCTGTGATATGGCCATCGGGAAGAATGGCGGGAGCATCCATGCGTTCCATTTTCGCTGTGTGACGGCAGAAATTCCAAAGCACCTGACCGTTCCCGTCAATGCACAGAACCCACCCGCACTGCCCATTCATTGTTCGGGTGGAGAGCGTTCCGTCTGAAGATTTCGTGATGCCGGTCATCACAATCCGGTCATCGTCGCTTACGGAAATCCAACCAAGAGAGTCAAACTCACTGCCGCCGTAGGCAAACCACTCTGTCAAAGCAAATGCGAAATGGGGAATCAGCATGATACAGACAAAGATAAGACCAAATAAACGTTTCAAAATGAGCACCTCCTGAGACATACGGATACTTGGGGAAAAAGAGATTACCAATAATAATAACGCGCCGGGCATCAATTATCTTCCGGGGAAAAAAAAGGCATAGCCGGGGATACCGACTATGCCGGGGACAGACTTATGATAGTTCCGTGGGATGATTCATTCATCCGGGGAAAGAGCTGTGTCAGTCGAACAGGTGAGCGTTATCCGCCCAAATCTGCGCTACCGCTTCTTCGGGGGTCAGAGCACGTTCCTGAACCATGGTGGAAACAACAGCCTGTACGTTGTTGCGGTACTCTTCGCGGTTCTCGAAATAGGGATAGCTTTCACCGACGGCACAGTCCAGCTGATCGTAGGCTACCTTGTACAGAGGATTCTCTGCCCAGAAGTTCTGCATGATTTCGCTGTTGGCAACGGAATGAGTGATGGGCAGGTAGCCGGTGTTGATGGCGTTCAGAGCAACCTGTTCATCGCTCATCAGGAACTCAAGGTAAGCCCAGCCTGCGGCCATTTCTTCTTCAGTATGGTTGCCATTAACCAGTACCAGTTCGCCGCCGCCGATGACGGCCATGGGATTCTCGGCATTGTAGGTGGGAATGGCGGTGACACCCAGCTCATAACCGGCTTCCTTCATGTTCTTGGAGATATTGGCCATGGAACCGCAGGAAACCAGATAGCCGCCCAGCTTGCCCTGGTACAGCATCTGCGCGTTAACGGTGTTGGGATCAGTAGAATCGAAGGGACGGCACCAGCCCTCGTCCATCCAGCGGCACCAATCGCTGAATACCTTCAACAGGGCACCGTCCATCATGGGAGTAACGACCTTGCCATTTTCATCCAGATCCAGGAAAGCCTGATCCATCTGCCACAGGAAGTTGCCCTGGCAGTAGGAAATGTTGTTGTACATGGAGAAGCCCCATACAGTATGGTCACCGGTAACGGGGTCGATTTCATTCAGACCCTTGCAGAAAGCCTCGAACTCGTCAATGGTGGGGTTCGCGGAGATGGTCAACCCCTTGGCATCGGCCATGGTCTTATTGTAGTAGAACAGGGGAGTGGACTTGATGTAGGCGATGGAATGAATCTGTCCGTCCTCATTGCCGGGAATCTGGAACAGAGAGTCAAACAGATTGCTGAAGTCAAAGCCGGTTGCCGTTGCATAGGGAACCAGATCGGCCAGCAGATTGTCATCCATCAGGGTGGAAATCCAGTCGCCGGCGCAGACGGCGATTACGGGCAGCTCGTCCGTCTGGGAAGCCAGTTGGAGCTTGGCTGCCAGCTGGGCATAGGAACCCTGATATACTTCTTCGATGGCGACACCCATTTCGGCACCGATGGTCTCGTTGAAAGCATCAACAGAGGCCTTCAGGGTGTTGTAGTTCGCACCGCTGCCGCGGGTATGCCAGAACAGGATGGTGGTGGGTTCATCAGCTACGGCAAACGAACACAGAGACAGCACCATTACCAGTGCCAAGAAGAGAGAAACCAGTTTACGCATGATTCAAGTCCTCCTATAAAAAAGATTGTACTATGGTATTCTTTACCATATTTGTCATCATAATAACAGAAATAGAAACAAAAGTCAACCGAGAAAATCTGCACAGCAGTGCAACAGCCGCAAAAAAACGATGAGGCTACCGGAATACTTGATGCCGTCAGCCTCATCGGAGGAAAAAGATTGTTCAGAGGAAAGCAAATCAGTCTGCCAGATCCAGATAATCGTTCAGCGCGTTGATTTGGGCGGAGAGAGCGCTCTGCGTCTCGCTGGTGTTGGTGCCGGTGTTGACCCGGACCTCATACTCATCCAGCAGGGCGTAGATGGACGTGAAGACATCGTCCGACAAAAGCCGGGCTTTTTCGCCGAAGACGTTGGAACGGAAACGGTTGATGGTTTCAATGGCGTAAATCCGGCTGCGAATCCTGGCGAGCTGGTTATAGGAGCTGGAATTGCCGGTACGGGAAAGCTCATTCACAATCCGGCAAGCCTGGCCGGATTCACTCTGCATCTGGTCGATGGAGTAGGATTTCGCATCGGAAACGGTGTTGCCTAAAGAGGCAACGGCAATGGAAAGACCGATAATCGCGACAAGTAAAACGGCAATGGCAATCTTGATGATTGTGCCTGCTTTTTTGGTGAACGCGGGGCGATTCACACGGCGATAAGGTGCGTCATAGCGAAACACGGTGATACCTCCAGTATTCCCCAAAGGAATTTACAATAAAATTGTAACATAGTGGAAATATATTGTCAATATTTTTGTTAAAAATAATAAAAAGTGGAGAGGATGTCCATTATTTGCGGTGGATTTGCACCAAAAACAGAAAAAGGCCGCCCGCGGATTCCCAAAAGGGGAACGGCGGGCGGCGAAAATGAGAAGGTTAAACCCTGTGGGTCAGAATATGGCGGATATTGGCGGCGATGACATCGCCCATCCGCACAAAGCCCAGGTCGTTGGGATGCACGTGGTCCATAATGCAGTCGTACATATGTTCGTCCGCGAAAAAGCTCATGCCGTCGATAAAGTATACGTTGCGGTCGCCTGCGGTGCGAGCCTTCAGGTAGCTGGCCATGACAACGTCACGGCGCTTCAGCACGTCCTCACCGTTGGTGGCAGTCCAGTAATTGGGACGGGTAATCATAATGTACGGCACGGTGGGATTCTTCCGGCGGATGGTTTCATACATGGGGAAGTGGGTGGCCTCCAGGTGTTCCACGGTGGGCGCGTTGTGATCGTAATCGCAGACAAAGACACTCATATCCAGGCCGCCCATCCATTCGGCAATCGCCTGTTCACCCATGGCGTGACCGGAGAAACCCAGGTTCACATAGTCCATATTGAGGGCGCGGCAAACCACGTTTTCATAGGACAGGCCAGGCCGGCAGCAGGCTGTGGAGTGTACGATGGAAGAACCGTAGAAAATGATGGGCTTGGCGTCCAGATAAGGCTTTTCTCCGCCGAGGGACGAGCCGGGCGCGATGCCGATTTCCAGCGTCTCCACCACAGAGTGGATGGGAAAGTTGATGGTGTAAAAGTGCTCTTCCGCATCGGGCAGGTCGATTTTCTGCTGATAGGAGTCGGTCATATCGTAGGGCATGCGGAACTCGCGAACGTATTCCTGCCCGAAGGCACCGTCCCGGTACAGATCAAAGCCCGCGTTGGAAACGAGAGGAATGTGGG
>JAZUDA010000326.1:0-6517 GCA_045639455.1 Clostridia bacterium
ATTTCTTTTGCCGCTCAGGTGCCTGTGGTAGGCAAGTATGATGTTGTTGTTTGCGGCGGCGGCCCCGCGGGCTTTATCGCCGCCATCGCGGCCGCGCCCAACGGTGCCAAGACCGCGCTGGTTGGACAGTACGGCTTTTTCGGCGGCATGTCCACCGCCGGCTTGGTTGTGCCGATCAGCGTGTTTTCCGTGCGCGGAAAGCGGGTCATCGGCGGTGTTCCGTGGGACTTCGTTGAGGCCTTGGAGGCCTTTGAGGGCGGCGCCTATGTGGAGCATCCCCTGAACAACGTGGCCATCGACCCCGAAAAATATAAGCTGATTGCCCAGCGCATGGTCAAGGAAGCCGGCGTAGATATGTATATGCACTCCACCCTCACCGGCATCCAGACCGAAAACGGCAAGGTGACCGCGGTCACCTTCCAGAACAAAAACGGTATGGAAGCAGTCGAGGCCGATTATGTGATTGATTGCACCGGCGACGGTGATGTGGCCGCTTGGGCCGGCGTGCCCATGCAGGAAATGAACGGTGAAAAGCTGCAACCCGGTTCCTTTATCTTCTGCCTGGACGGCGTAGATACGGACAGCGAGCTGGTGAAGGACGCCATGCATCACCGCAAGCAGAATGAGAACATGCATTCCCTGCCCGTCCGCAACAAGCTGAACGAGATGGCCAAGGATCACCCCGAATGGCCTATCTTCGGCGGCCCCTGGTTCTGCACCCTGCTGCGTCCCGGCTGCATTGCCATCAATATGACCCGCACGGACATGGATGCCACCGACAACCGGGATTTCACGGATGCCGAGTGCCGCCTGCGTGAAGACATCTTCACCTGGGCAAAGATTCTGAAGGAGAACTTCCCCGAGTTCCGCAACAGCTATGTGTGTGCTACCGCGACGCAGGCCGGCCCCCGTGAGACCCGCCGCATCAAGGGTATGCACACCATTACCGCCCAGGAATACCTGACCGGCTACGAGTACCCGGACTCCGTTTCCCGCGGCATGCACCCCATCGACATTCACACTACGGACGGCAGCCGTCAGGAGGTTCGCTTCCTGGAGCAGGCGGCCTTCGTGCCCTACCGCTCCTTGATCGCCGAGAATTTCCCCAACCTGCTGGTAGCGGGCCGATGCATTTCCGCGGACCGTCAAGCGTTCGCTTCCCTGCGCGTGCAGGCCAGCGCCATGGGTGAAGGCCAAGCTGCCGGTGTCGCCGCCGCTCTCTGCGTGAAGGCAGGCTGCACGGTGCAGGATGTGGATGTGGAGCTGCTCCGGAATACGCTGAAGGATATGGGCGCGATTTTGTAAGATTTTATTGAAAAAACGCTTGACACCGGGGAGTATCTGTGGTAAGATAATTGCCGTGAAAGAAGAAGCCGCCCGCTTCTCACCAGCCGAAGTTCGTTTTGTCTGGTCAGGCAAGTTTTTTACCAAGGCTATCCTTGTGTAGATTTGCGGCGGGTCGCTTCGACCCGCCGATTTTTTTAACTGTTTAGGAGGTGTGTGGACATCAGCGCCGAATGCATGATTAACGAGGAGATCCGTGCCAAAGAGGTGCGCGTCATCGATGAAGAGGGCAACCAGTTAGGGATTATGCCCACCCGCAAGGCCATGGAGCTTGCGGAGGAGGCCGGTGTGGATCTGGTAGAGATTGCCGCCACGGCTGAGCCCCCGGTATGCAAGCTGATGGATTACGACAAGCATCGTTACGAGCAATCCAAGAAGGAACGGGAGCTCCGCAAGAATCAGAAAGTTATTGCCGTTAAGGAAGTTCAGCTTTCCGCCACCATTGAAGAGAATGACGTTCTTACCAAGATGCGCAACGCTGTTAAGTTCCTGAAGGACGGCGATAAGGTGAAGGTGTCTATCCGCTTCCGTGGCCGTCAGATTGCCCATTCCGCCATCGGTATGGACATCATGAAGGATTTTGCCGAACGGTGCAAGGATTACTGCGTTGTAGAACGCCATCCCGCCATCGACGGCCGAAATCTGATTATGATTCTGGCCCCCAAGACGGACAAGCCTGCCAAGGCTGCCAAGCCTGAACAGGGAACCAATCAGGCGAACTGAATTTTTAACCTTTGGAAGGAGGAACCAACATGCCTAAGCAAAAGAGCCATCGTGGTGCTGCAAAGCGCTTTTCCTTTACCAAGACCGGTATCGTCACCCATAAGCAGATGAATGCCAACCATCAGGTGCATCTGAAGCTGAACAAGCGGACCCGTCATCTGCGTGCCGATGGTGTCATCGACAACAACGAGGAAGCGAAGACCATTCATACCCTGCTTCCCTACAAGTAAGCCATCAGCATAGGAGGATAAGAACAATGGCAAGAATTAAGAGAGCCGTTAATGGCCATAAGTCCCGCCGCAAGATTATGAAGCTGGCCAAGGGCTACTTTGGCGCCAAGTCCAAGCAGTACCGCGCCGCGAACGAGCAGGTTGCCCGTTCCCTGCGTTATGCCTACATCGGCCGTAAGCTGCGTAAGCGCGAATTCCGCGCCCTGTGGATCACCCGTATCAACGCGGCTGCCCGCCTGAATGGTCTGAGCTACTCCCGGATGATCTCCGGCCTGAAGAAGAACAACATCGACGTGAACCGCAAGATGCTGGCTGACCTGGCTGTGAATGAGCCTGCCGCTTTTGCCGCTCTGGCTGAAATCGCGAAGAAGTAATTCTTCCCAATACTCCCCCGTGCCGTTTGGCGCGGGGGAGTTTTCTTTTATCATTTTGAAAATAATTATATTCAAAGCGTGACGATTCGCCCTCTTGATGCATCTAATATACGTAGCTACAAAAAAGGCGCGGCAATCAGCTGTGCCATGGAGGAAACGATTTGGATAAGGAAAGGTTTGTTTCGGAGATTGACGCCCACAGCGGTATGATGTATCGCGTGGCCTGGTCGATTCTGAGAAACGATGACGACTGCAAGGATGCTTTGCAGGAGGCCGCGTTAAAAGCATGGGAGAAACGCGATACCCTACGGGAGCCATCTTATTTCCGCACATGGATTACAAGAATCCTGATCAACGCGTGTTACGAAACGCGGCGCAAGCGTCGTCGGCTTGTTTCACTTGACAGCATTCCTGATGTTCCCGTTTCTGCACCTGGCCCCGCGCCGATTGAGGCACTCGCAGCGCTTCCGGAAAAGCTGCGTTTGCCGCTGGTGCTTGTATTCTCGGAAGGCATGACCTATGCTGAAGCCGCCGAGACACTGCGATTGCCCGTTGCCACGGTACGGGGAAGAATCCACCGCGGCAGGGAGCGATTAAGAAAGGAGTTGACCGCAGAATGAAGCGCGATGAAAGCCAATTGAATCTTCGCAACGACTTCCCCGAAATACCCGAATCCTGTTACAGAGCGCTGATGGATGCAGCTAACTCTGTACAGGAGGATGTAAAAGTGAAAAAGTTTACCGTTCGTGCCGCTTTGATTGCCGCGGCAATCATGATGCTGACCGTGGCTGTTGGCCTGGCTGCAACCAATATGCTGGGCTGGACAGATTTTCTGAAGGACTATAACGATGTGACGGTTCCCGATGTTGCCGTACAGAATATGCGGGTAGCAGATGCCGAAAGCTGGCAGGTTGGGCCCTGTACCTTCACCGTTCGGGAGCAGCTTGCCGACAACCATATTGCTGTCAGTGCCGTTGCCATTCAGACGACTGATAACAGCAAGGCGTTGTTCATGCCCGTTGATTGTGATGTGACTGACAGTATGGGCGTTCTTCCTTCTTCCAAAGCCATGGCAGAAGCGCTGGGCATCAATCCTGATACTACTTGGGGTGAAGCTGCCAAGCAGCTGAATGTTCCGCTCTATGCCGCCCGTGCGTTGATTGAGGTTGACGCCTCTGTTGACGGCGGCGAAGCCATGGAAGACCCGCTGTGGGAAACTGACAACGCCACTGTCTACTTCAACATGCCCATGCTGAAATCTGATGCGGTTGGCAGCAGCGTTCCCATCCGCTATTACCTGCGTGTGGATGAGGTGAATCCCGATTCCGGTGAAAGCACGCAGACCTGGGTGGATGATGAGCATACCGCTGAAATTGCTGTGCAGCCCATGATGGCCGAAAAGACCTATCATGTGGATAATGGTGCAACCCTGTTCAATATGCCAGTAATCAACGTGTCTGCACAGCAGTATGTGACCGGTACTTACGTGAAGATTACCGTGAGCAAGGTTGGTACTGTCAGCGATATGGATTTCGGTGAAGCCTTCTTTACGGATGACAATGGCATTCGTATTCCCGAAGGTATGAGCCTCTCGTCCTGTATCACGACCGATACCGGCGACTGGGATACCGCGACTACCATCACGTTTGAGTACATGCTGGGCATTGACCAGATCCCTGATTCCATGAATCTGGTGTTCGACAACACGACCATCCCGCTCAAGTAATTTGCGCTTCCGCGGCTGAGAAAAATCTCTTGCCGGACAGATTACAACGGATACAAAAAATCCCTTCGGGGCATTGTGCCCCGGAGGGTTTGATATATCAACTCGGGATTACTTCCAGCCGAAGGTGGCCAGGCCGTACACATACAGGAAGATGATGACAACGGGCACCACGTAGCAGAAGATGGGCTTCATCCAGCTCTGCACCTTCATGCCCTTGCCGGCGTTGGCTTCCTTGATAAAGTTGTCCCAGCCCCAACCGAACTTCTTACTGCAGCAGAACAGAGCGAAGATCATGGAGCCCAGGGGCAGCAGGTTCGTGCTGACGATGAAGTCCCACAAATCCAGCCAGGCGGTGCCTTCAGCGAAGGGCTGGAAGGTGAATACGCTGTAGCCCAGCGCGGTGGTCGTAGCCAGCAGAGCGATGCCGATGCCGCAGACCAGGCAGCCCTTGGGACGGCTCCAGCCGGTCACATCACGCACCATGGCCAGGATATTCTCGAATACCGCCAGTACGGTAGAGAAGGCGGCAAACACCATGAACAGGAAGAAAATGGTACCCCAGATGCGGCCGTTCTCCATGTTGTTGAACACAGAAGCCATGGTATCAAACAGCAGGCCGGGGCCGGCGTTGACATTGCCGCCGTTGTAGGTGAAGCAGGCGGGGAAGATGATCAGGCCGGCAACCAAGGCAACAAAGGTATCCAGGCAGATGATGGTGATGGATTCGCCCATGAGGGAGCGCTCCTTGCCGATATAGCTGCCGAAGATGGCCATGGACCCGATGCCCAGGCTCAGGGTGAAGAACGCCTGGTTCATGGCGCCCACAACGACCTCGCCGTTAATCTTGCTCAGTTCGGGAACAAGGTAGAACTTCAGGCCTTCCGCGGCGTTGGACAGAGTGCAGGAATGCACCGCCAGCACGATAATCAGGGCCAGCAGACCGACCATCATAATCTTGGTAACCCGTTCCAAGCCGCCCTGCAGGTTGAAGCACAGGATGAAGAAGCCGAGGACAACGGCAATCAGCATATAGATTTCGCAGCCCGTGCCGTCAGAAATCATACCGCCAAAGCTGAGCCCTACGTTATTACCGGTAAGGAACATGACGAAGTACTTCAGGATCCACCCGGTAACAACGGTATAGAAACTCATCAGCGCGATATTGCCCAAAAACGCGAACGGTCCGTAAACGTGCCACTTCTGCTTCGGCTTTTCCAGCTTCCGCATCATGGTCAGAGGACTGGCCTGCGCAGCGCGGCCCAGGGAGAACTCCATAACCATGACGGGCAGACCCAGCACCAGAAGGCACAGAATATATACCAGCACGAAGGCGCCGCCGCCGTACTGACCCGTCATCCACGGGAACTTCCACACATTGCCGCAGCCGATTGCGCAGCCTGCGCTCAGCAGAATAAAGCCTAAACGGGAACCGAGTTTTTCTCTCATGGGATACAACTCCTTCAGAATGATTCCTCATTCGTTCTGATAAAAAAAGGCGAACAATCAGAACAAATACTGATTTATACTACCCTAAAATGGGATAATTGTCAAGAATTCGCGTGAAAAAAACAATAAAAATACCCTTTTTTGTCGATAGACGGCACTTTTTCCCTTTTCAAAAGATTCATTTTCGTGTATGATAAAAAGAGTAATTGAAAGTGAGTAAGGGGGCGGACTATGAACGACCTTGATCTGCAATATCTGGTGTATCCTCTGCCGGAGGATATCATCCGCATGAAAGGCATCGGCGACTACCGGACGGCCATGGCCATGGTGGAATTCCGTCTGACGCAGGACATTCCGGATGCGCTGCGGAAGCGTCTGGAGGTAGAGAAGCTGTTTCTGAATAAGCTGCCCGTGGACTACAAGTATACGAAAGAAGAGATTTTCTCGCAGTTCCGGGAGAAAATCCCCGATTTTACCATGGAGGAACTGGATACGCTCATCGTCCGTGGAAAGACGGATTTTCTGCCGGTAAACGGCATACTCCGTTTCCATGAGGACACGGTGGCTTCCCTCCTGAAATCTCAGCCTCCGCTGGCGAAGCGGGCAGGCCGCACGGTTTCCGGGCGGACTGAACTGGACGACATCATTGACCGGGTCAAGGCCGGAGTCGGCGG
>JAZUDA010000327.1:0-3246 GCA_045639455.1 Clostridia bacterium
AGCTGACCAATGCCACCGATGAAATCCCCACCGTTGGCGTCATGGGCAACACCCGTGTTTCCATCCTGGTGGAAGACGGCATCGCTCTGGACCTGATGCCCTTCATCAAGCGCGACGGCATGGATTACACCAACTTCTTCAAGGGCATGTACGAGTGCCCCTACAACAACGACGAGACTTGCTACTCCCTGCCTTACATCAAGTCCACCCCCGTTGTTTACTACAACAAGACTCTGTCTGATGCCGCCGGCATCACCGTTCCCGCCTTCCCCACCATGGCCCAGATGGAAGAAATCTGCAAGGCTGTGACCAAGGTTGAAAATGGTGAGACCACCGTTTGGGGCTTTGAGCGCCTGAACGACTTCACCTACTACGAAGGCGCTCTGCTGTATCAGCTGGGCGAGCCCCTGTGGACTGCTGACGGCGAATCTCCCGCTCTGAACGGCGGTACCTCCATGGCCAAGGTTATGGATGACTGGATCCGCTGGGTCAACGAAGGCTGGTGCCGTCCCTTCGACTCCACCAATGCTTCTGCTACGATGCAGGAAATGATGTACCAGGGCAAGATGTTCGCCTTCTGGTCTTCCTGCGCTTCCATGACCACCATCCTGAACGCCATGACCGATGCCGGCTATGAACTGGGCGTGACCAACTTCCCCTGCTACGAGGGCGGCAACTTCACCGTTCCGATCGGCGGCGGTAACATCGGTCTGTGCGCCGGCCGTTCCGAAGAAGAAACCGAAGCCGGTTGGGAATTCCTGAAGTTCCTCTTCACCGACGAACAGGTTGCTCTGAACGCTACCATGTCCGGCTATCTGCCCGTGACCAAGTCCGTTGCTGAGGATGCCGGCATGCAGGCTTTCTGGGCCGAGAATCCTCTGTACAAGATCGCCTTCGACCAGCTGGAGTGGGGCATCGAGCAGTCCTACCCCTACTTCGAGAACAACAGCGAGCTGAAGACCAACATTCAGTCCGTTGTATCCACCACCATCCAGGAAGGCAAGTACACCTCCGGTGCTGACGCTGCCGCCACGATGTGGACCGAGAACAGCCATCTGTTCAACTAATACCTGAACCCTTTTGGGGGAAGCCGAAAGGCTTCCCCTTTTTCAATGGACCGCAGCGAGGAAAAAACATGAAAAAATCTGACATCGGTATGGTTGGCCTGTCTGTCATGGGCAGCAATTTAGCAATGAACATGGCCGGGAAGGGCTTTTGTGTGTCCGTCTACAACTATACGGCGGACCTGACGGAAAAATTTCTGTCCGGCGCGGCGAAGGGAAAGGAAAACATTCAAGGCTTTTTTACCCTGGAGGAGTTTGTCAGAAGTCTGGAATCACCACGAAAGGTTTCCCTGATGATCCGCGCGGGAAAACCGGTGGATGAAATGATCGAAAAACTTTTGCCGCTGCTGGACAGGGGCGATATCATAATCGATGGCGGCAATTCCCACTTCGCCGATACGGCACGGCGCACAGCATATGTGGAAAGCCAAGGCCTGCTCTATATCGGCACCGGCGTTTCCGGCGGGGAAGAGGGTGCGCTGAACGGCCCCTCCATGATGCCCGGCGGTTCACCGGCCGCTTGGCCCGCGGTGAAACCCATTCTACAGGCCATCTGTGCGAAGGTGGCGGACGGCACCCCATGCTGTGACTGGGTGGGGGAAAACGGCGCGGGCCATTTTGTGAAAATGGTGCATAACGGCATTGAGTACGGTGATATGCAGCTGATTTGCGAGGCGTATCACCTGATGCGGGATGCGATGGGGATGTCCAACGCCCAGATGTCCGCCCTGTTCGGAAATTGGAACGGGACGGAACTGAACAGCTACCTGATTGAAATCACCTCAGCCGTTCTTGACTACCGGGAGGAAAGCGGCTATACTGTGGACAGAATCTTGGATGCTGCCGGGCAAAAGGGCACCGGCAAGTGGACCGGTATCGCGGCGCTGGAGGAAGGCGTTCCCCTGACGCTGATTTCCGAGGCGGTATTTGCCCGCTGCCTGTCTGCCCGAAAGGACGAGCGGACGCTACTGGCGGAACGGTATCCGAAAACCGCGGCGGAAAAGGCCCCTGATACCTTGAAGGAGGACCTGCGACGGGCTCTGTACGCGGCGAAAATCCTCTCCTATACCCAGGGGTACGACCTGATGCGTTCCGCTGCTGCGACCTATGGCTGGCGGCTTAACTACGACGGCATCGCGCTGATGTGGCGGGGCGGGTGCATTATCCGCAGCGCCTTCCTGGGCAAGATCAAGGAGGCCTACGACCGGAATCCGGAGCTCGGTTCCCTGCTGGAGGATGACTATTTCGCGTCCGTTTTGCGGGATGCGGTTCCTTCCCTCCGACGGGTGGTCGCCTATGCGGTCATGAACGGCATCCCCATGCCCGCGTTCAGCGCGGCGCTCAGCTTTTTTGACGGAAGCACCTGCGCGAGCCTGCCGGCGAACCTGTTGCAAGCCCAGCGTGACTATTTCGGTGCCCATACCTACGAACGGACGGACACCCCGCGGGGGCAGTTCTTCCATACGGACTGGACAGGCCATGGGGGAGATACCTCTTCCACATCCTATAATGTATAACGGAGGTACGGTACAATGAACCAAGTATCATTTCCTGTAATGAAAACCTATGAAACAGACGTGCTGGTCATCGGCGGCGGCCCTGCCGGATTCCCGGCGGCTGTCTGCGCGGCCCGCAGCGGTGTGGAGGTAATGCTGTGCGAAAAAGAAAGCTGCCTGGGCGGCATGGCCACCACTTCCCTGGTGGGACCGTTCATGCCCTGCTATGACCCGGCAGGCGAAAAGCAGGTGATTCGCGGCTTTTTTGACGAGTTTGTGACTCGTCTGGAAAAAAACGGCGGTGCTATCCATCCTTCCAAAATTGAGGGCGACACGGGCCATGCCTCCTACCGCAACGAAGGCCATGCCCATGTGACTCCCTTCGACTGCGAGGCATACAAGCTGCTGGCGGATGAAATGATTCAGGAGAGCGGCGTGCAGCTGCTGTATAACGTGACCTTCCAGGGCTGTGCCGTGACGGATGACGGGGCGATTGACTACGCCATCTTCAGCGGCAAGGGCGGCTTCTTTACCGTAAAGGCGAAGGAGTACATCGATTGCACGGGCGACGGTGATGTGGCCTTTTCGGCTGGCGTTCCGACCGTGTACGGCGATGGACAGGGCGATGTGCAGGCGAGTTCTCTGTTCTTCCGCATTCGTGGCGTCGACAAGGCGAAGATGGACGC
>JAZUDA010000328.1:0-2026 GCA_045639455.1 Clostridia bacterium
ACTGCACGGCCACAAACGGCTTGCCGCTTTCCGGCTGCACGGGCGAAGAAAACCATTCGACCGAGTTTGCTTTCGGCGGCACGACCGCGTTCAGCGTTGGCGCATTGCTTGCGGAAAGTTTGCCGTCCTGCGGCTTTCCGTTCAGCTTCGGAATCACAATACAGGCAATCAGCACAAGCAGCGCCGCAGCAGCAAGCACAATGATTTGCTTTGTCTTCGGATGCTTCGCGGGTGCGTCAGAGACGGGCACTTCCTGCGCAGTTTGTTCGCTGTCAAGCGTTTCCTTCTCTGCCGCCTCGGGCACGTCATTCTGCCGCATGTTTAGCATGGAAAACGTACAGTCCAACACTATGGAAAGCTTATGGATCGTTTCAAAATCGGGGGCGCTTCGTCCGCTCTCCCAATGGGAGACGGCGGAACGGGAAGCGTTCATCGCCTCGGCTAATTGCTCCTGTGTCATACCCTTCGCCTTGCGTGCGGCGATTAGTTCCTCATGAAAAGCACTCATTGGTTCAACCGTCCTCTTTTTGGAATTCATCAAAATTATACGCGAAATTTGCGATTTTTGCAACACAAAAATGCATAAATGCGTTGAACGCTCGCGTATGCATAGCTATTTTATTGCATTTTGCATTTTTTCATGCAAATATTTGATATTGCATAATAATATCTGAAAATATCGAAAAATACGAAATATCCTATTCATCTGTTCAAAATGACCGTGCTTCCACGGTTTTGTATCTTCAGTCATCAATACTGAAACCTGTTTTTTCATTCTTCGGGAGGATTGTCCCACGATGTGGGGCTCCACAACTTTTGTTCTGACTTCGAATCTCAGCACCCCTGCCGCGAACGCCAACTTTCTCACAGGTCGGCGTTTTTGTTTGCTTTTTTTCCTGTTTTTGTGTACAATAGTCCTGCCTTTGAAATGATACGGAAAGGACGCAACAAACGATGAAAACCGCTGTCCGCTTCTTCCTGCTGATGATTGTCTTTCTGCTGCCCATTTTCGCGTTGGCGGAATCCGCCCGGGTCGTAACGCCCAGCGGTCCCGCCAATATGCGCAAGGGGGCCGGAAAGGGGTATGATATTTCCGCCTACGTGCCCAATGGCACGGTTCTGGAAGCCGATGAGGCCGGCGAAGAGTGGACTCATGTCACCTACAAGGGCAAAGGCGGCTACATCATGACCAAGTACCTGCGCCTTGCTTCTGACAGTGTCGGCAAAAGACTGTATTCCAACGGTGAGGTCGTGTGTGTGCGGGATTCCGCAAGCGAGGACGGACGGATTTTGGCCGTCCTAAACCCTACGGACGCGATGACCGTATCCGAAATCACGGAGTCCTGGGCGCTTGTAGAGTATGACGCCGGCGTTGGCTTTGTCCCCTTCGAAGCGCTTGATATGCAAAACGAGTCCCCCACCGCCGAATACTCCTTCCTGACGCTGGACGGGTTTGTACCGAACGAAGCGCCCCTGTTTTTGCTTTCCTCCCCGGAGGCGCTCTGCTTTGACACACTGCCTGCGGGCACTTCCGTCTCCGTTACTTCCTTTTCCGATGGCTGGTGCCTTGTCCGCGCGTCTGAATATTTCGGCTATACTTCCGTGAAAAATATCCAGCTGCTGGGTTATTCAGGCGATTCCGTTCCGGTGGAGGACAGTTTGCGGAAAAGCGCCGACAAGGCCCTGAAGGGTAAGCTGAAAAGCGGCGGCTACTATGTTTTTCGCTACAACGCCCCAGGCGGAGAAGACGATACGCTGCTGTATGTGGATGATGCTGGCAAGCTGAGCTTCAGCGTGACCCTTTCCTCTTCGGGAAAAGCGCTGCTGGCAGCCGATTACACGGCCTTCGGCTACTCCGTTCCGGGCAAAACCTATCTTCCCGGTGAAAACGGCACGCTGATAATCGAAAAAAGCATGGATTCCCTGACCCCGGGGCAGCGGCTGTGTGTGTCCCTTGATGACAGCGTCAGCGACATCACCTATACCCTCACCCGCGGCGGCAAGACACTGTCTGAAAGCAAGGGGG
>JAZUDA010000329.1:0-5750 GCA_045639455.1 Clostridia bacterium
ACGCGAAAGAAGCGATTCCCATATCCTGGGATAAGGTGCTCACTTACGCCCTCGAACGGTATGAGAACCTGGTTGATAAGGCAAAGAAGGGCGAGATTAAGGACAAATCCCGCCGGATGATTTAATCCGTGAGATGAAAAAGAACAGCAGCCTGAATCGGTTACTGTTCTTTTTTGTGTACTGATTAAGCTTTGGCGTCAAAACCGTTTCCGCATTTGGAGCAGGTAATATGCACATTGCCAACCTTGCGGGGGAGCCGCAGCAGCTGCTTACACTGAGGGCAGCGCACATACTTGTATTTTTTGCTGTTTTTCAGCATATTCCATTTCTGGGAAAACCAGGTGCGGATTTTATTGCTCCACATCAGATATTTGTCATTCTCCGCGTTACGCTTCACATTATTGCGGGAAAACATGCGGAAAATCGTAAAAATGTACAATACCAGGCCAATCGTGCTGAGAATTCCGAGGCCGAAAATCATAGCGAGAACATCGAAGGCAAGCCCGGCAATCAATGTAAACATAGTCAACTGATCGGGCCCGTGGCGTCCTACCATAAAGCTTCGGAGCATAGATTTGATTTTTTCCCCAAAAGACATCGTATATCCTTCCTTTCTGTGATTCCTTCGGTAGAATATCACAGAATTATCAACTCAGTTTAAAGTATTACGCCTTTCCGGGAATGGCAACGTAACGGTGTTCAATGTTCAGGTCCTCCGGCATATCCAGGCCGTGGGCGCCGCAATTCCCGTCGATCTCGTGACAACCATGATCCATGGCAAAGCCGCAAAGCGTATTATGTCCGGTCCAATGGGTACGAATCATAGACATGAACGTTGCAAACGCTTCAGCATTCGCCTTCAACTCCGCCAGTGCCTCACGACTTTCGGGGCCGAATTTGTGCATGAGGGAGTCATAATTGCCATTGTAAATCAGAACAAAGTCGTACTGATCCTCGAGAATCAGCTGAGCGCCTTTGGCGTTTACCTGGGCGATTGTGTCATAAATGAAGTAATCCATTTCTCTGTTCAAGTAAATCTTGGACAGGCTGCAATTGGTTTCCGCGACAATGCAGCACTTCTTTCCGGCGCGAATCATGGCATCGAAAAGAGAGTCGATGGTAATGATGGGTTTTTCATACTTGCGAATACCGTGAACCTCAGGCTGGGCACCGGTATACATGGTGCCGAAGCAAACGGGAGTGACAGACGGCATCACCGTCTGGAAGGGGACGGAAAGTTCCGTTTCTTCATAGACATGCTTCAGCAGAAATGCGTATTTGTTCGCAATCCACTGGGCGATAGCATCAGGATTATACATAAAGAGGCGATCCGCCTTGGCCCCGGAGAAAACCTCGGTCACATAAGCGTCCAACAGTTGGTTTGATGCGGCAGCACAGGCAGGTGTATCAACGCCGGCGGCCTTCGCCAGGGAAGCGCAAAGGGTATCAAGTGAAACGGGATTCAGCATTATGACAACCTCCAACCTTGATATTATGCAACGTATTATACACGACTCGGCCTGTAAAATCAATAGGTTTCGCAATATCTCTACCAAATGATACAATTTATACGATCATTTCATTTATAGAAAATATACATTATTCATTTTTTACTTGACAAAGAATTCACAATATGTTATTCTAAAACAGACCACTGAAAGACGAGGGTGATACGATATGAAAAACGCAAGACAGTTGGCTATATTGGAAATTATTTCGCATAAAAATATCGAAACACAGGAGCAGCTTTCCGAGGAGCTTAACAAGATTGGTATGCCTGTTACTCAGGCCACAGTTTCCCGCGACATCCGCGAATTGCGCCTTACTAAGATTCAGCTTTCTCCCGGTTGCTATAAGTACGCCGCGCCTGAAAAGGCGATGCCCGGTATTACGGACCGGATGGTTCGCATGTTCGCGGACTCCGTTGTATCCGTATCCCATTCCGGGAATATGATCGTCATCAAGACACTTTCCGGCAGTGCTAATGTGGCCGCTGAGGCGATTGACTCCATGCAGTGGCCTGAAATACTGGGCACTTTGGCCGGCGATAACACGATCTTTCTTGTCGTAAGAAGTGAAGATGAAGTAGGGGAATTGCTTAACCGTATGCAGGCCCTTGTCACCCAATCCTGATATCAGACACATCGAGGTCTTATCATGCTTCTTTCTTTAACAATCCGAAATATTGCCCTTGTGGAGAATCAAACGATTTCTTTCCACAAGGGCATGCATACGTTAACCGGTGAAACAGGCGCGGGCAAGTCCATTATTATCGACAGTCTGAACCTGATTCTCGGCGGTCGTGCGGACCGTGAATTGATTCGCAGCGGCGCGGAACGGGCTTTTGTCGAGGCACAGTTTGATGTGTCAGGCAATCAGCCCGTTCTTGATGCGCTTTTAAGCCAGTCACTTGAGCCGGAGGACGGCGTAATTTCCATTACGCGTGAAATAACGCTATCCGGCAAAAACACCTGCCGCGTATTGGGCATGATGGTTTCGCTCTCGTTCATTCGGGAGATTACGCCTTATCTTTTTGACCTGCACGGACAGCATCAACATCAGTTGCTGATGGATGAAAACAACCACCTGCGGTATTTGGATAATTTTGGGGACGATCATCACCGTTCTTTGATGGAGCAAACGGAAAAAGCGTATCAGGATGTTCATCAAGCCGGGCAGGCGTATCAAAAAGCCAAAAAAGAAACCGCGACCCGTGAACAGCGGATGGATATGCTTTCCTTCCAGTTGAAAGAACTGGGAGATGCGAAGCTCGTTGAAGGCGAAGAAGAAGAGCTGCAAAACAAAAGCCGCTTGTTCCGTTATCAGGAAAAATGCTTTGACGCGATTCAGGGGGCCTGTACGGCCATTGCCGAAAACGCCGCCGAGCAGGTTCAGGACGCAGCCGGCTTGCTGGAAGGAATTGCTGACCTGGATCCTAAATACCGCCGTCTCGCCGAAAGACTTCACTCATTGTATCTTGAGGCGGATGATATAGGTCAAGAGCTGACCCGTCTCACAAATTCCCAGGCATTTGACCCGGAGCATGCCGATCTGGTAGCGTCCAGGCTTGATTTGCTCAAGAAGTTGGAACGAAAATACGCCCCTGATGAAGCCGGCCTGATTGCGTATTATCGTCAAATCGCTGAAGAATACAAAAAACTGACAGCTTTGGACGATACGCTTGAAGTGCTTGCCGAGGAATATAAGAAAAAGTTGAAAAACTATCGTGCCGCGGCTGGGGAATTGCATCAATCCCGAGTCGAGCTGGCTGCCGCATTTTCGGGAGAAATCGAATCGCAGTTGTCTGATCTGGGCATGAAAAGCACAAAATTTATAGTCGATTTCATACCGCCGGAAGAAGGCAAAAAAGTGCTTCCGCAAGCTACAGGCGACGATCATGTTGTATTCCTAATTGCTCCCAATCCGCGCGAACCCGCCCGGTCGCTGGCAAAAACCGCTTCGGGCGGCGAATTATCCCGTCTGATGTTGGCCATCAAGGCCGCGAATGCTCGCCGTTGTCTGACACCCTGTATGATTTTTGATGAAATAGACACAGGAATCAGCGGAAGAATCGCCCAGGTTGTAGCTGAAAAGATGGCGATGTTAGGGGAATATCACCAGGTTATTTGCGTCACGCATCTGCCGCAGCTTTCAGCTATGGCCGATTACGCCTACAAGGTCGAGAAACAAGTTGTGGACGGCAGGACAGTTTCCGGCGTTCGCTTGCTGACGGATGACGAGCATTTGGCGGAAACCGCACGCATTATCGGCGGAGCGGAAGAAACAAGCAAGATACACGCCGCAACATTAATTCAAGACGCAGAAGCATATAAAGTCCATTTACGCGGGCATCTTGCAAAAGATTGAAAGATAGGGTATAATATCTACAACTATTCGCAAAAGAGCACTTTTACGAATAGTTGTAGACAGATAAAACCTTCTTTTACCGAAAAGTCCCTTATTTTTACTCTTTGCGGCCTTTGTATTCAAGCGTAAAAGGATTGATTTGATTTGAATGATGATTACCGTACAAGCGTTGATGAAAAACGAATGCTGATGATTCGTTCTCTTCTGTCCGATTTGCCTCGGTCCTGCGGAGACTTTATCCGCAATATCACCGCTACTACAAGTACCCTGACTCGTCTGGCCTATGTATATGACTTCGGCATTTTCTTTCGATACATTCAGCAGGAATGCGCCCGTCTCGGCGGAAAGGAACCAGCGCTGTATACGGACGAAGATTTAAGCTTGCTGACCGGCCGTGATATCGAAGGTTACGTAGAATACCTGACAACATATTACAAAAATATCCAAAATGAAAACGGCGAGTTTATCGACTCAAAATTGTATACAAACCACGAATGCGGCATAATGCGGAAATTATCAAGTTTACGCAGCTTTTTTGAGTATTTATTTCAGCGTGAACGGATTCCGGGCAATATCGCAACGCTGGTTCCCCTTCCGAAGCTTCATCAGAAACCGATTCTCCGACTTGAAGAAGAAGAAGCCGCGAAGATGCTCCGAGCCTGTCTTGAAGGCGACGAGCTGACCGAACGGCAGAAAAGCTACCAAAAGATTACGGTATTGCGTGATTATGCCATCCTGATGGTCTTTTTAGGCACCGGAATCCGTGTCAGCGAATGTGTGGGGCTGAATATTGAAGACGTTGATTTTGAGCAGAACGCTTTCCTGGTGACAAGAAAAGGCGGCAATGCCGTGATCCTGTATTTCCCGGATGAAGTTGCCGATGCATTAAAGAATTATATCGCGCAGCGGGAAACAATCGAAATACTGCCAGGACATGAAAGTGCCCTGTTCCTGTCTCTTCAGCGCAGACGAATCACTCAGCGCGCCGTCGAAAACCTGGTAAAAAAATACGCGCTGATTGCGGCACCGTTAAAAAAACACTTAAGCCCGCACAAAATGCGAGCGACCTACGCCACGAATCTCTATCGGGAAACCGGCGACATCTATCTGGTGGCGGACGCTTTGGGACATTCCAATGTAAACACAACCCGTAAACACTACGCGGACATGACACAGGACCGGCGGCGGCAGGCAGCGCAGCATGTGAAGCTGCCGGATGTCATAGCAGACGAAAACAAACCGGAGTCTGATGATTAAGTCCATCAAAACGCCCTTCGATAAGACAAATCGTTTGTCATCGAAGGGCGTTTGTTATTCTATTCGATTCATTATCGAACCCGTACGATTACGGACTTCGGTCTTATTTGCAATCAGAACAAACCGAATTCATAAACGGTTACCGTATCGTACCGGTTTTCCGGCTTCAGCAGGTCTATGGCATCCATACCCATGCTGACGTGGTTCTCCAGGTAAGTGAGTCCCTTTTCGATCACTTCGGTATACGTTTCCGCGGCATATCGGCCAAAGGCCTCCTGATCGCCGCTGTACATTTTCACGACCTTTTCACCGGCGTCCAGACGATCCTGATGCAGGCTGTCCGGATCCTGGATCTGGTCAAAGCTGCGGCCCTGCCGGAGCATTTCGCCGACAGCAAGGGTCGACAGCGCACCGCGGCCGTGGGTCAGGTCGTATGTATTGGGTCCTTCCGGCACCTTGATCCCGAACGAAGCCATTCCGGATACAGCCGGTTTAAAATACTCTTTGATTCGTTTTGTAATCTCTTCTTTTTTAGGTGGCATATCTGTTTTCCTTTTTTATTCTCTGTTTACCATCGCATCGAAGGCGGAAATGCCGTTTTCCGAAGCATCGCGCCCCGATGCCAT
>JAZUDA010000330.1:0-2306 GCA_045639455.1 Clostridia bacterium
CCAACCAGCATGTGGGCAATTTCCCCGGCGTAACGGTGGATCAGAAGTCCGGCGAGGTTCGCGGCGTGAAGAACTGCACGGTCGTTGACCTGCCCGGCATTTACTCCATCCGTCCCTATACACAGGAGGAAATCGTCACCCGGGACTTCATTCTGGAAAGTCGCCCGGATGGCATTATCAATATTGTGGACGCCACCAATATCGAGCGCAATCTGTACCTGTCGCTGCAGCTGCTGGAACTGCGGATTCCCATGGTTATCGCGCTGAATATGATGGACGAGGTCCGCGCCAATGGCGGCGGCGTGAATGTGAAGGTGCTCAGCGAGGCGCTGGGCGTGCCGGTCATCCCCATCGCCGCGGCGAAAAACGAAGGTATTTCGGAATTGGTGGACCAGGCGGTCCGCGTGGCGAGGGAGCGGATTCTTCCCGGAGTACAGGACTTCTGCGCCAAGGGCCCCGTACACCGCTGCATCCACGCCACGGCGCACCTGATTGAAGACCACGCCGGCAATCTGGGCGTGTCTCCCCGTTTCTGCGCCACCAAGCTGATTGAGGGCGATATGTCCTTTGCCGAGCGGCTGGAACTGGACGAGAACGAGCTTCACATGCTGGAGCACGGCATCCGGGAAATGGAGGACGAAACCGGTCTGGACCGCAATGAGGCCCTGGCGGATATGCGCTACACCTTCATTGAGGAGGCCGTGTCCCGGGGCGTTGTGAAGCCCCATGAAAGCAGGGAGCATAAGCGCTCCATCGCCATCGATAAAATCGCCACCGGCAAGTATACCGCCATTCCCGTTTTTCTGGCGGTGATGGCGCTGGTGTTTTATCTCACATTTGACGTCATCGGGCAGCGGCTGTCCGACCTGCTGGGAGCGGGCATCGATGCGCTGGCGGGGGTCGTGTCCGGGGCACTTGTCAGCTACGGCATCAACCCGGTGGTACATTCGCTGGTGATTGACGGCTTCTTTACGGGCGTGGGCTCCGTGCTGTCCTTCCTGCCCATCATCGTGGTGCTGTTTTTCTTCCTGTCCATTCTGGAGGATACCGGCTATATGGCGCGGATCGCCTTCGTCATGGACAAGTTTATGCGAAAAATCGGCCTGTCCGGACGCAGCTTCGTTCCCATGCTGGTGGGCTTCGGCTGCACCGTTCCGGCTGTGATGGCGACCCGTACCCTGTCCTCCGACCGGGACAGGAAGATGACCATCCTGATCACGCCCTATATGTCCTGCTCGGCGAAAATCCCGATTTACGCTGTGTTCGCCTCGGCGTTTTTCCCGGCGCACCGTGCGTTGGTCATGATCGGGCTGTATCTGAGCGGCGTACTGCTTTCCATCGTGATGGCGCTGATCCTGCGGAGCACCGCGTTCCGCGGCGAGCCGGTTCCCTTTGTGATGGAGCTGCCCAATTACCGCCTGCCCTCGCCCAAGTCTGTATTGCTGCTGCTGTGGGACAAGGCCAAGGACTTCCTGCAGCGCGCCTTTACCGTCATTTTCCTGGCCAGCATGATTATCTGGTTCCTGCAGACCTTTGATACCCGTCTGAATGTGGTCACGGACAGCGCCTCCTCCCTGCTGGCCCTGCTGGGACAGCTGCTGGCGCCCGTGTTCGGTCCGCTGGGCTTCGGCGACTGGCGCGTGGCCACGTCCCTCGTATCCGGCTTTACCGCGAAGGAGGCGGTGGTCAGCACTATGTCCGTGCTGATGAATACCACCATGTCCGACCTGAGCGGCGCCCTTTCCGGCCTGTTTACCCCCGCTTCCGCCATCAGCTTCCTGGCCTTCACCCTCCTGTATACCCCCTGTGTGGCTGCAATCGCGGCCATCCGGCGGGAGTTGAAGAGCCGGGTTCAGGCGGCGGGCGTTGTCATTCTCCAGTGCGCGGTAGCCTGGGCGGTGGCGTTCGTCCTGTTCCGGCTGGTGTCGCTGCTGTGAGCCTGATTGATTACGCGGTACTGGCGCTTGTGGGTGTCGCCGCGTTCTTCGCGATTCGCCGCATCAGGCGCCATCAGGGGGGCGGCTGCTGCGGGGACTGTACCCGATGCCATGCGGCCTGCCGTGACAGACAGGAGAAATCATCATGAACGCGTATAAAACCCTGCGGACGGAGGCAGTCACCGAGTATGTGGTGAACAAGAGCCGTTTCCTCTGCTATGCCGCCCCGGCCGGAACGGAGGAGGAGGCACTGGCCTTCCTCGCGAAAATCCGCGCCCGCCACCGGGACGCCACCCATAACTGCTATGCATACGTAATCGGCGAGAACAGCGGTATCATGCGCTATTCCGACGACGGGGAGCCCTCCGG
>JAZUDA010000331.1:0-3792 GCA_045639455.1 Clostridia bacterium
CCGACGGGTCTTTGACGTTCTGCGCGTGATGGACCGGGACGGCATGGAAGTGCTCTTCAGCGAAATCGTCCCCCCGGTAGGCGTTGGCCTCGCGATTATGAACCGGATGGGTCGTGCCGCCGCTTTCCATGTTATCGATGCTGAATAAAGGAGCGAAATAGTCATGAAACGACTGCTTGCCCTGCTGCTGATCCTGATGCTGCTTCCCGTTGTTTCTCTGGGAGAGGGTACCGTTTCCCTGCGTTTTGAGGCGGAAAAGGTGACCTACGACGCCGGGACCACCGGGGAAATCGCGGTCATTGCTTCCAAAGCCCCGGAGGCGGATTTGCCCTTCACCGTTGTCGATCCGGACGGTGTCAAGACGGAAATGGTCATGCCCGCCGGCGAGACCCGGGTTGTCATCCCGGTTTTCTCCCCCATCAGCGGCAAGAACACCAGCCGCATTTATTCCCTCCGGAACAGCACCGCCTATACCCGGAAGACGCCTTTCGAGTGCAAGGCCGTGGCAAGAGGTGTATGCACCTACACTTTCCGATCCGATGTGTTTTATACCACGGTCGGAAATGAACTGAAGGTGCGTATCGATATCGCCAATCCCGAGCGGCTGGAGGACGGCACCATCATCGAACTGCGGGACGGCGACGGGACGGTGCTGGAAACCATCGTCCACAATCAGAAAAAGAGCTCCGTTTCCTTCACCTATCAGACGGACGCATCTTGGCGTATGGGTAAACGCTTCACACTGTGGATGGCCGGACGCAACGGCGTTCAAAGCGAGGCCATCGGCGCTGTCAGCGTCCCCGCCATCAAGTCCATATACGGTGTGAACCGGGATGACAAGAAGATTGCTTTCACCATGGATTGCGGCTCCTCCGCGGAAAATCTGCTGCCTTTGCTGGATATCTATGATGATTTCGGTCTGAAAATCACCTTCTTCGTCACTGGGCAGTTCGCCGCGTCCTATCCGGACCTTGTGGCGGAAATTGCCCGCAGAGGCCACGAAATCGGCAACCATTCCTACAGCCATCCTTCCTTTTTCAACCTGACCAACGAACAGATGAAGAGCCAGATGGACCGCACCAACAATCTGATTGCGCAATTGACCGGTGTTACGCCCGTGCTGTTCCGCCCGCCCTACGGTGACTGCAACGCCGCTGTCCGTGCCGTTGTGAACGCGAACGGATTTGAGGTCATCCGCTGGACACACTCCTGCAACGACAGCGATGCCAAGGTGACCACCCCGGCTCTGAGCTTCAAAATGGCCACCAAGGACCTCACCGGAGGCAGCATTATTCTGTCCCATGTGGACTCCAAGGGCACCTTCGGTGCCCTGCGCGACATTCTCACCTGGTACCGCGACAACGGCTGGGAGGTCGTCCCCGTCAGCCAACTGCTCCTCCCCGGCGAAACAAGCGTGGATGACAATGGAAGGCAATACCGGCTGCAATAAGTATTCGCTCCCCTCTTCAGGGGGAGCGTTTTTTCTTGGTTATCGGTTGACAGAACGGAGGAAATGTGGTATATATTGCGTTGGCTGTTTCTTTAACCGGGAGCGCGGCGCGTTCCCCTGTCCCGACAATATCGGGGCAGAATGATACAGTGATATCAGCAAGAGCAGGCCAAAGAAAATGCAGAGCGCATACCGCCTCCGGCATTGTATTTGACTCGCTGTCCTGCTGGTGGACGGCGTTTTTTTATGCGGACCGACTGCCAAGGCAGTCAGGAAGGAGAACACTGCAATGGAGCATGATGTGATTATCGCCCTGGATTTCCCCGGTGAAGAGGAGACTCTCCGCTTTCTGGATTTGTTTGCCAATGAAGAACGCAAGCCTTTCGTTAAGATCGGCATGGAGCTGTTTTACGCCTGCGGCCCCCGCATTGTGGAGCAGGTGAAGAAGCGCGGCCATAAGATTTTCCTGGATTTGAAGCTGCACGACATTCCCAATACCGTTAAGAAGGCCATGGCGGTGCTGAGCCGTCTGGATGTGGATATCTGCAACCTGCATGCCGCCGGCTCCCGCGCCATGATGGAGGCCGCGCTGGAAGGCCTGACCCGCCCCGATGGCACTCGTCCCCTGCTGATCGCGGTGACGCAGCTGACCAGCACGGACCAGACCGCCCTGAATGAGGAGCTGCTCATCCCCGGCAATATGGCCGACGTGGTGATGTCTTATGCCCGCAACGCCAAGGCTGCCGGCCTGGACGGCGTTGTCTGCTCCCCCATGGAATCCCCCACCGTACACGAGAGCTGCGGTGCCTCCTTTCTTACCGTAACGCCCGGCGTGCGCTTTGCTGACGGTGATAAGGGTGATCAGAAACGCGTCATGACACCCGCACAGGCCCGTGCCAACGGCAGCGACTACATCGTGGTGGGCCGTCCCATCACCGCCGCAGCCGATCCTGTTGCCGCTTGGCGCCGCTGCGTAAAGGAGTTTGTGGGCGAATAAGGGAGGATAATGAAATGGAAGAGTTGAAGAATAAGATTGCCAAGGATCTGCTGTCCATCAAGGCTGTATTTTTCCGTCCGCAGGAACCCTTCATATGGGCAAGCGGCATCAAGAGCCCGGTCTACTGCGATAACCGTCTGACCCTGACCGCCCCCGCCGTCCGTACGGATGTGGAGGAAGGACTTGCGTCCCTGGTGAAGGAGTACTATCCCGATGTTGAGGTGCTGATGGGTACCTCCACCGCCGGCATCGCCCACGCCGCGATTGTTGGCCATCTGATGGGTCTTCCCATGGGCTATGTTCGCTCCGGCGCCAAAAACCACGGCCGTCAAAACCAGATTGAAGGCAAGCTTGAGGCCGGGCAGAAGGTGGTCGTCGTGGAGGATCTGATTTCCACCGGCGGCAGCGTTTTGGAGGTAGTCGACGCCCTGCGGCAGGCGGGCGCCGAGGTACTGGGCATTGTGTCCATCTTCACCTACGGCATGAAGGCCGGGCTGGAACGTCTCGCGGCGGCCGATGTTGTAAATCATTCTCTGACTGATTTCGACACCATCGCGGATGCCGCAGCAAAAGAGGGCTATATTCTCCCCGAGGATGTCAAGAGGCTGCTGGCCTTCCGGGACAACCCTTCCGATGAAAGCTGGATTAGCAAATAAGTACATAGAAAAGAAGCACCGTCCGTTCCGTTTTTCGGAGCAGACGGTGCTTTTTTGATTCTTTCTATCCAAGCGGGAGTTCGGTTACGATACCGTAATTTTCCCGGAAGTAACCCTGCCAGCAAATCCCGCCGGGTTCTTCCACCGGCTGTACACCGCCGACAAACAGGCAGCCTTTGGGGGCACCCGCGGCAGGGAGAAGCGTATTCATGATGGCGTAGACCGTTGTATCGTCACCTTTGACAAATACTTCGCCCAGGTTCAACGCCAACGTATCACCTTCCAAAGAAATACCCAGCAACTGAGCATCCTGGTAGGCGGCATCCATTACGGGAGACAGCCCCGTCACGGTGTCGTAATTCTTGCTCCCTAGCGCCAGCTGCTGCCGAAGGAAGCGGGGATTGGCTTTGTTTTGCCACGGTACAGGGCGAAGCGTTGATACCAGCTTGCCGTCAAGGGCAAAATACAGATTGGCGAAGTCCATCAGCATCGCTGAGAAATCCGTCCGCCGCATCCCGCCGCCTTCAAAGACAATGGGCGTATCCGCCAAATACGGGCTGGACGGCGTAACGGATTGCACCTGCTCGTTCCCCATCCACACCTTGACATAGGTAATCTGCGGCAGGAAGGTGGTCATGGTGTAGACAAGAGAGGCAAGGAAAGCGGAACGGGTTACGCCGAAGAGCGCC
>JAZUDA010000332.1:0-5259 GCA_045639455.1 Clostridia bacterium
CTGATTTTACCGTACTCGCGGGGAATTTTGTTTTCCCAGGCGGCACGATCGAAGGTCTGGGTGAAAGACGCGGGATCCTCAGCGGCCATCATGCGGCGCATTTTGGCGGTCAGGATGGTGGAATAGGCTACGTCCACACCGTGATCCATGTACGGACGGCCGAAGACGATGCCGGTAATCTCGAAGAAATGGCTGAAATGGTGCTCAGCACCGGAGGCGGGGCGGCTGTTGCCCAAATACGCCATGGCAATGCCGACAATCACGAGGCTCTCCATCAGGCGGCCGATTGCGGAGGCGTCACGCGCCATGCAGGCATCGATATTGCCGCGGCAGGCGGCTACTTCACCGCTGACCAGGTCGTAAATATACTGGCAGAAATGCTCGCCGTTGATGATGGTGGCCAGTTTCCAGTCGTTCAGGCAGGAATACTTGCCCAAAATATCGCCGATACCGGCGCGAATCATCTTCATGGGCGCCTGCGCCAGTACATCCACGTCGGACACAATCCAGGTGGGCACGTGGCAGGTGACGGTCTCTTTCATCCCCTTCAGCACCATGGCGGCACCCTTGGAGGCGAAGCCGTCCATGGATGGAGCGGTGCCTACAATCATGTAGGGCAGCTTCTTGAAGAAGGAAACATACTTGGACAGGTCGTTCATTACGCCGCCGCCGATGCCGATAATAACCTGGGTGTCAGCGGTAATGAAGCTCTCGATGAAGGCAACCGCTTCTTCATCCGGGATGACCAGCTCGGTCTGATTGAAGAAGGCTTCGGTTACATCAAAACCGGCAGCTTTCAGGGTATTGACCACGTTTTCACCGCAGACACGGCGAGTATTGCCATCGGAAACGACCAGCACGTGCTTGTAGCCGTCCAGCAGGGAGGGAATCTTCGCCACAGCGTTCTTTTCTACCACTACGTTGTGGATATCGCAGTTATGCTTCTGGCCGCAGGTGCACAGGAACTCGCCGCGGAGCAGAGATTGAATATTCATTATCATGAACCCCTTTCATTAAATGCGTATCGGAAATCTTCATCATTATACTCCAACCGCACGAAAAACGCAATATTTCACGCTTCTTTTCGTTTTCAACCGCAGCATGGCAGCCGCTTTCTAAAACGAGGGGAAAGAAAAACTTTCATGGTCAATCCGTAAAAAGGAAAAATAAAAACCTCAAAAACTCAACGTTTTCAAGGCTTTTTGTATGGTGGGATTAAATGGGCTCGAACCATCGACCTCCACGATGTCAACGTGGCACTCTAACCAGCTGAGCTATAATCCCAAGGACAAGGTGTATTTTAACACAGTTCCAGGAAAAATGCAATACCTTTTTTGTACTCTTTCGGAAAAAACAAAAACGGGGAGCAAATCGGATGTCTTTCAAAGCAGGGCTTTGCTGCGCGAAGGAGGAAGGAAAGCGCGGAACGCCGGCAGGAAAAATAAATTGCCCCTTTTTCTTTTTGGAAAAGTATGGTAGAATAACCGGGAAAGAACCCGATAAGGAGAGATTTGCCATGCTGTACGGTGTATCCGAAGAAGAAATCCGTGCCCGTCTGGGTAAGGTGAAATGTTTCATGCTGGACATGGACGGCACGTTTTATCTTGGCAACAAGATTCTGCCCGGTTCCCTGGATTTCCTGGACGCGGTGGAAAAGAGCGGCCGCCGCGTGATTTTCTTGACCAATAACTCCTCCAAGTCCGCCTCTTTCTATCAGGAGAAACTGAAGAAGATGAACGTGCGGGAGCCCTTCCTGAACGTGCTGACCTCCGGCCAGGCGGGTGCTACCTACTGCAAGCGCACCTTCCCCGGCAAGAAGGCGTATCTGCTGGGCAATCATATCCTGAAGGCGGAGCTGGAGCAGTTGGGCCTGGAAATTGACAATGAGCATCCCGACTACGTGCTGGTTGCCTACGATACCGAACTGGATTACAAGAAGATGACCGAGGTTTGTGACTTTGTCCGTGCCGGCTTGCCCTACGTTGCCACCCATCCGGACTATAACTGTCCTACCGAGACCGGCTTCGCCCCTGATATCGGCGCTATTATGGCCTTTATCAAGGCTAGCACCGGCCGCGAGGCGGACATCATCCTGGGCAAGCCTTACGGCGGCATTGTGGAGGAAGCGCTCCACTTCACCGGCCTACAGGCGGATGAACTGGCCATGGTTGGTGACCGTCTGTATACCGGTATCGCTACCGGCGTAAACTTTGGTATGACCAGTATTCTGGTTCTGTCCGGTGAGGCCACACTGGAGGATTTGAAGACGTCTCCCGTCAAGCCCCATCTGATTTTTGACAGCCTGTGCAAGATGAATCCTTACCTGTAATCATCATACAAGAAAAACGCGGCCCGACGGGCCGCATTTTTTTGTATGAAATCAAAGGATTGTTTTTAATGTATGGCATCAAGCAATACAGATAGAATATCGCCATCCAGCGGTACGGCGGAGGCGGGATCCAGCACCGTCATGTTCCAGGGCGCGGTTGTTTGCGCACTGCCGCGGAGAGAAAGATTGTCCTCGGCAGTTTGCAGAGAAATGTCCAGCTCCATTCGTGTGGAGACATTCTTCGCGCTGCCGGAGCGGAACGCAACTTCTGCGGATAAATCCGCCAGCGGGTCGCCACTGGCAGCCTCTGTCAAAGAGAGCAGAAGGGTATAACCCTTGCGGGTGATGTCGTCCTGCACGGTCTCATCTTTCAGCAGCATGCCGCTAAATGCAGTATCTGCATCGATTTCGTCACGATGCAGGCTTGCCGTTCCAAGAAAGGACGATGTTCCATCATCTGTCGTGATATCAAAGGCGGCTGAGCAGCCCTCTCCGTTCAGGGCAATGGCGAAGCCGTTGCCGCGGATGGTAATGTCCGCACGGCGGTAGGGGATTCCTTCAATCGTCAGCGGAAGGGAGAGCGTGGACAGGCTTTCACCGGAAAGCATGGAATAGCTGCTGTTGATTTCCAAATCGGAGCTCCATTCCAATCCGGTCAGCAGAGAGGCGTAGGTGGGGTAGCGAGAAGTATCGGCGAATCGCACGGCCTCATCGGCGCTCATCATCGGCATCAGAAGGGTTAAAAGCGAAGGATTTTGGGCAAAATCTGTCAGCATTTCGCCCATCTTTCGTGCAAAATCAGCGGCTGGTACAGTATATCTTGTCAGCAGCAGGGTGTCGCCGTCAGGCGTTTTTTCGGTATCGTTCCAGCAAAGATAATCGGAAAGCCACATATCCAGGCTTGTCTCCGTGTTGGAAAGCCATTCGGTCAGGTTGATATTCTGCCATACCCGGGGATACAGTCCGGCGACAAAACCCGGAACGCCGGGCAGCTCGGCGTCATCCAGTACCTCACTGATGAGGGAATCATGATCCACATCCAGAAAGGATTGCTCCTCACCGCTGATTATGTACAGCTTGCCGTCCTGATGGTATAACACCAGTTGCTCCCCGTCCATCTCCGCCACGATTTGCATAACGCCGTGGCTGTCCAGATAAGAGAAGGTGAGGTTTTTCCCGTTCAGTATGAATTCTCCCCGGAGGCCGCTGCCGGCTTCCAGCTGATACACAAGCTTGTCAAGCATTGTATAGGCAGGTTCAGCACAGGCATTTCCAAAAAGAAGCAGGAACGCCAGGACGAGGGAAAACCATTTTTTAGCCGATTTCATCATGTGTTATTTCTCCATTGCGTTTTGAAGAATGGTCAGGCCTTCCGTGCCAATGTACATGGTCAGAAAGGATAAATCTTCTGCGGGCAGCGTCAGCAGCGCTTTCATCAGACGGGAGGCAAATCGGTTTTCAGCGTCTTTTCGAAGCGCCAAAAGCTCGTCCTCTGACAGCTTGTCGGCGTCTGCGGAGTCGTCAGACAAAAGCAACTGAGGAGCGATGCCGTCGGCCTCGGATACAGCGATGGCAAATCGCGCAAGCTCGATGCTGCCTTTTGTGACGGATACATCAAGCATGCCGTCCGCGAAAGTGAAGGAGCGGGTTATGCCCTCATCGGTCATGGCAACCGTCCAATCGGAGCCGGTTGTTTCCACCCTGCAGCCTGTTTCGATGCCTTTCCCGGAGAGAGAGAGGGCCCGGACAAACCGCCCGTCCTCGCTGATTTCGGAAAGCGAAAAGGAAAGCTTCTCGCCGGAGGATGTGGCGTCCAATGTGAGAATGACGGCGTCATCGTCCCATACAAAGGTGAAAGCGCACTTGTGCTTGCTTCCGTCCGGCATGGTGACGGAGCCTTCGGCTGAAACACCCATTTCCTCGCTTCCGCGCAGATAGCGGGAGTAGTTCCAGCGGGAGGTAATAGAGGCTGGGGTAGCGGCTTCCCGCCAATCATCGGGCAGGCAGGCAAGAAAAAGATCGGCAAAAGCTTCTTTGAAGTCATTGCCTTGCTGAACCGGAACACCGTAATAAATATAGTTGTCGGAATGCGCGATGCCGGAAGAAAAATAGTGGTTTTCCACCCAGGCGCGCCCCTTGACAGGAATCTGCCGATAAAGCTGGATCAGATTGTCTTTCAGAAAAGGAAAGGCAGCGGTCATGCTGTCTGCGATATCCCACAGCGTGTTTTCACTCTCCGTGGGGAAAAGCAGTGAAAGCGGGGAAGCAGAGGCTGATTGGAGCTGCGAATCCAACAGGTCGGTTCGGAGTGTAAAAACGCCATTTTCCTCAGACTGGACCAATGAAAACAGTGGATTTCCCGCCAAAGAAAATTCGGCGGCAAATATCTGATTTTCCGCCGCTATCGTCAGCTTACACTGAGAAATCAGACGGTCGATGGCATTGATTGTTTCCTCATTGTAGGGATAGAGTGCTTCCACCCGCGCGGTCAGGGAGAGCGCGGAATTCGAAGGGAAAAACAGCAGCTCCTCTGCCCAAACAGGACTTACTGCCAACAACAGCGCCAGCAAAAGCGCCCCGAATTGTTTTTTCATTGGTAATCCTCCAGCGCGGAAAGGAGAATATCCTCCATCGCGGCATAGGTTCCGCACTGATTAATTTCATTGCGGATGCGGGCGGCACCACGCATGCCCTGCATATACCAGCCCACATGCTTGCGCATTTCCTGAATAGCGACGTGTTCTTCCTTCCAGGAGAGCAGCATTCTGGCGTGCCGCAGCGCGGTATCCACCCGGGTCTGCAGCGTGATTTCCTCCACCGGTTCGCCGGAGAGCAGGCCGTGAATCTGCCGGAACAGCCAGGGGTTTCCCATGGCGCCTCGGCCGATGGCAATGCCGTCACAGTCGGGAACGCGCAGGATTTCCATGGCA
>JAZUDA010000333.1:0-4180 GCA_045639455.1 Clostridia bacterium
GCTACAACTGTCTCATTTACCGCAGCAAAGGCCGCATCCGTATTGGCGGACAAAGTGCTGATGGACTCGTTCGTCGCCGCAACTGTCTCATTTACCGCAGCGATAGCCGCATCGGTATTGGCGGACAAAGTGTTCACGGACTCGTTCGTCGCTGCAACTGTCTCATTTACCGCAGCGATAGCCGCATCGGTATTGGCGGACAAAGTGCTGATGGACTCGTTCGTCGCCGCGACTGTCTCATTTACCGCAGCAAAGGCCGCATCCGTATTGGCGGACAAAGTACTTACGGATTCCTTCGTCGCCGCAACTGTCTCATTTACCGCAGCGATAGCCGCATCGGTATTGGCGGACAAAGTGCCTACGGCTTCCTTCGTCGCCGCAACTGTCTCATTTACCGCAGCAATGGCCGCGTCCGTTGAAGCGGTCAGCGCAGACATCGTGGTCGTAACATTGCCTACCGCCGCGTTGATTTGTTCCATGCCGGACGAGGTCTCCTGCTTCGCGTCCGCCAGCTGCTGCTGTAAAGCATCCCGGTCGGCCGTCAGAGTCGCGATTGCTGCATTAGCCTCGGCAAGACGGGTCTCCATCGTGGCGGTCAGCTTCTGCATCTCCTCGGCACTTTTCCCCTCGCTTTGTGCAATCTGTTCCTGAAGCGCCATATTTTCCGCCTCCAGAGCCGCGATGGCTTCGTTGGCCGTCGTCAGCTGCTCATGGGTGGCCGTCGTTAATTGCTGCAGTTCCGCCTGGTTCTGCGAACGGATATCGTCAATTTGATGTCCGGTATCGCAGCGCTGATAAATCAAGAACCCGACAATCGACAATTCAATGACAAGGACTATCGCAATCAATACCTTTTTCGACACAAAACGTGACCCCCTTTTATTGCCGGAACAAGCCAGAATCATACCATATAATCCATCTGTTTTTACCCAGTATAGCATTGATTGCAATTCCCGTCAAGAAAAAAAGCAAGAAAATACAATGTATTCCTGCCTTTTCCTGCGGTATACCATTATTTGGCCCTCATCCGGAACAACCCATGATGATTGCAACAGCAAATCAGCCATCGGAGTCTGCCGATTTTGAAACGTGCCTCCGCCGCCCCCTCCGGATAAAGTTTCTTCATTTCGTATCCGTCATCCCTTATTCCGGCGATAAAGGACAGATAATGCTCCTTCGTCATCTCATGATCAATGGTAACATAGTACTCATCTTCGCATTTTTCCACCTGCATCCGGTGCGCCGAATCCGGCTCCTCCGCTTCCATAGGCTGCAGCGGAACACCGCAGCAACTGATGACCGCATCGCCCGTAGAAGTAAGCACATTGCCGCAAATCGGACATACATAAAATATCAGCCGTGTCATATTGAAGCCGCGGTTGGTATTGCTCACGTTCTCCCCTGCCAGCAGTTCCGTCACGGACAGACCGAGTGCCGCCGCCAAAGGCCCCAGCAGCGTGATATCCGGGTATCCGCGGCCCGTTTCCCACTTCGAGACCGCCTTATCGCTGACATTCAGCATCTGTGCCAGTTGAAGCTGAGTCATGCCCCGTTCTTCCCGCAACCTTTTTATGATTGTTCCCGTCACATACTGATTCATGTTTTCCCTCCAAGAATTTTTCAAAGTCATCCATATCCCACTGCAATTCCTTCAGAAACTCCGATATATGCCAGCCGTCTGTTGTGGCATGGTGGCAGGTAAGTGACAGCGGCATCATCACCCTGTCCCCTACCCGGTGATACTTTCCCGCCTCCACACTGGGAAAGAAATAGGGTTTCGACACATCCCCGTGTACCGCGAAATGGCTGAACGACACCCATGGCAGCGCGGACACGGTATACGCGTTTTCCGGCGGCATTTCCTGCCGTGCAAGCACACCGTGATTTTGCCCGTATCGATGCTGATGTTCCAGATACGCCCCGTAAAACGTGCCGAAATCATCGCTGTATTCCGTCCACAGGAAAGAGAATGTTTTTGTGTCCTCATGCCATGTCGCGTACAGCGGTGTCAGGGAATCATAATAGCCCGGGACACCGTCCTTTACAGCAAAGGTGAACGCCTGCTGCCTGCTCAGGTTTTTTGTCACCAGCCACAGATAGGCAGGGAAAAAGCGGATTCCCCGTTCCCGGGTTTGCCGCAACAGACGTGTTACATCCACATCCGCAGTCAGAGAATAGGAAGTCGGCGCCATTTTTGAAAAATAATAGAAAACCTCCGCCCTTGGCCATATTTCCATATCAATTTTGTGAAACATCTTCTGCCCACTCCTTTCAGCGGACAGTATACATTTTTCCATTAGGAATGCCTACCTACGCTTGGTAGAGAAAAGCGGTGCCGGCGAAATGCCGACACCGCGATGAAAAAATGCTGATTATTTCAGATATTTGCCGACCATATAGCCGATCTTGCCGTCCACCAGCACATGCGCCCAGGTGCTTTCATAGCCCAGCAGAACCACCTGTGTACCGTTGGAATAGATACCCATGGAGGCAGACCAGGTGCCTTTTCCCTCCCGCAGGGTCAGGTTGCTTCCGTCATAGTTATTGACCGTCATCACAGGCAGGGCAGGATTCACGGCCGCCTTTTCGGCCTCGGTGATGGCCAGATACTTGCGCATCATGAAGCCCACGTTATTGCCGACCCGGACCTTGACCCAGGTGGGATTGGAGGTGTCCAGAATCACCGCGTGGGTGCCGGTGTAATACTTGCCGAGGGAGGAAGCATCAGAACTTTCCCATACGCGCAGGTGCAGACGGTCTGCCGGGTTGGGGTTCACAACAATCGCGTAAGGCAGCACGTTCTTGTTGCTGTCCACTTCATCAGCGATATTCCAGCCGGTGGTGGCATGCAGGCCCAGCGGTCCTTTCCAGGAGCCGTTGGAATCCACATTATCCAGCTTGGTCGCGGTAGCGGGCGCGGGCGTCACAGGCGCCCAGGTAGGCGTTGCGGTGGCGGGGGCGGGTGTATCATAGCCGCCGTAGGTGCTGGTCACATATTCCTTCATCATGTAGCCGATGTTGGATTCCCCGATGCGCACATGGTACCAGTTGTCGTTATAGCCGATTACGGTCAGCACAGTGCCGCCGTCATACAGGCCCAAAGAGGGACTGGTAGTATTGGAGCTGCTGGGAAAAGGACGCAGGTTCAGTCTTTTCCCGGAAGCGCGGGAGACATACATCGTGGGGCAGGCGTTGACCGCGGCGCCGGACAGACCGTCCATCTTCAGGTAGGCCTTCATCATGTAGCCCTCCTGCGCGCCGATGCGCACATGGGCCCAGCCCTCCGTGTTCTCATCCAGCACGCGGACCACAACGCCGTTATAGTACAGGCCGAGGGATCTGGAATTGGAATCGGGCTGCTGACGCAGATTCAGCTTGGAAGTGCTCTTGGGCTGGCTGATGACCGCCGTGGCACCACCAGCGTACCAGGGGCCGGTCAGCTGCTTCAGGGAACCCGTGGGGTTCTTCAGGAAACCCATCACGGAGTTGTTCACCCGCACATGCCATACATCGCCGATGAAGCCCAACAGTTCCACCCGCGCGCCGGACGCGAAGGTACCCATTGCGTAATAATCGGTAGGCGTATTGTACAAAGAAATATTCTGCACCGCCTGATACGTGGGAATGGCGCTTGCAACATAAGAGGCGCCAAACTGCAGGTAGGTCCGCAGCATATAGCCGACCCGGTTGCCGATCTGCACCTTCACCCAGTTGGCATTGGTATACTCCAGCACCGTGGCAGTCACACCGCTGTAGTAGCCGCCCATAGTAGCGGATGATGTACTGGGCTGGGCGCGGAGGTTCAGCCACTGATCGGGCATCGGGTTATTCACCGTCGCCGTCCCGTAGCTGATATCCGCCAGCGCGGAGCATGTGCCAAGCAGCAGGTACAGTGTAAGAATCAAAGCAGCAAAACGTTTCATGCTTCATAGCCTCCCTGAATCAATCGTTATCGGTTTCATCAATAAAACGCCGGGAAAGACGGATTTCTTCCCCTGTTCAGGAAAAAGTTTTTCTAAAACAAATCCCGCCCAAAATCAAATTCGGGCGGGAATATGTTCCGCGGATAATCAGGCCTGCTCCGCAGTCTTGGGCAGGGCGCGAGTCACAGCACCATTGCGCAGGCAACGAGTGCAGGCATACATATGCTGAGGAACACCGTTCACCAGCACGGGAACGC
>JAZUDA010000334.1:0-2691 GCA_045639455.1 Clostridia bacterium
CAGCGTATCCCTCTTCCAGGCGGGCAGCGGCAATCTGCGCGTCCATCCCGTGATAAACCACCCGGTTTTTGCGGCCTTTTTCGACCACGGCCACCGTGGGCTCGTTGATGGTGATGCCTTTCTTTTTCGTATAGACTTTGGTATAGGCGGTACCCAGGTCGATTCCGATTACCGGTGCAATTATACTCATAGCATTATCACCTTATACAGCAATTCCGACTTTCTTCAGCATTTCCCGTACTGTGGACATCGGTAATCCGATTACGTTGGAATGGGAACCGCAGATCTTTTCCACGTACATCCCGGCACGACCCTGAATCGCGTAGGCGCCGGCCTTGTCCATCGGTTCCCCTGTGGCGATGTAGTCACGAATCTCCCGGTCGGAGAGGCAGGCAAAGTACACATCTGTCACAGCGGTTTCTTTCAGGCATACATCCTTGCTTTTGTTGATCAGGCAAACGCCTGTCATCACCTGATGCTTTTTTCCGGAAAGCTGCTTCAGCATAAGGAAAGCTTCTTCTGTATCCTTGGGCTTTCCCATCGGGATGCCGTCCAGGAACACAAGCGTATCGGCCCCCAACACCCAATCATTGGGATATCGGACGGCGACAGCCTCTGCCTTGCGGCAGGCAAGCTTGGCGACACAATTGCCCGGCTCGCCGGATACGGTTTCGTCAACATCGGAGGAATGCACATCAAACTCCAACCCCATTTGGGCAAGCAGCTGCTTTCTGCGGGGCGACTGGGAGGCAAGAATCAGCATGATTTTTCCCCCTGCGCTTTTTCCATTGCCTGCTGTACGGCGGCAAGCCAGGAATTCGCGGGCTGTTCGTTCTCAGGCTCGGCGGAGGCAACTTCCTCGGAATTCTCCCGATAGTTTTCCTCCGCACTTTCCTTTGCATCATTGGCCTTGGGACAGTGGGCTGGACGGGCAGGCTGCGCGTCCTTCTTTTCGTTTCCGTCGGAGGCGGGTGCTTTTTCCGTGCGATCGGGCTTCTGGTTCGGGTTCAGTTCCTGAAGCGTCTCCAGCGGATAATCCTTCAATTCGCCGCTGTCTCCCTTTTGCACGCGAACGCGCACGGTTTCCTTCAGCACGTTCACATCCCATACAACGCCGTGACCGTCAGGCGTTTCCACCTCACGTCCGACACGGGGCATTTGACGGCGTGTCTTCTCATAGTGTTCTTCTTCGTACTTCAGGCAGCACATCAGCCGTCCGCAAACGCCGGAGATCTTCGCCGGGTTCAGGGACAGATTCTGCTCTTTGGCCATCTTGATGGAGATATTCTGCACATCGCCGAGGAATGTATTGCAGCACAGGGGGCGCCCGCAGACACCCAGACCGCCCAACATTTTCGCCTCGTCCCGGGCACCAATCTGGCGCAGCTCGATCCGCGTGCGGAAGGTGGTCGCCAAATCCTTCACTAGTGTGCGGAAGTCCACTCGCCCGTTCGCGGTGAAGTAGAAGAGCAGCTTCGTGTTGTCAAAGGTGTATTCCGTGCTGACCAGCTTCATGTCCAGCTTATGCTCTTCGATTTTCTTCTGGCAGATTGCGTGTGCCTGCTTTTCATAGATTTCATTCTGCTTGCCGCGTTCCACATCGGCGCTGTCAGCCACACGAATGACCTGCTTCAGCGGGGAAGAAAGTTGGCTCTCGTCAATCTCCTTTACGCCGGTAACGACTTCGCCGATTTCCACGCCGCGCACGGTTTCGACAATGACATAATCGCCCGCGGTCGGCCAATGGGCACCGGGATCAAAAAAATAAAGTTTGCCCGCGTTCTTGAATCGAACGCCGATTACATTTACCATGTTTCTGTTTCCTCCAATATGGAATAAAAGAACTGCTCTGCCGCGGCCTGGGCATTGACCTGGCTCTCCAGCAGACGTCTTGTGTTAAACAATGCCTCCAGCATCCTGCGGAACTGGTGAAGATGCGACGGAATCGCGTTCATCTTCCAGCGTTCCGGAATATCATCCGGCAATTCTTCACGAATGACACAGGACAGCATCAACCGATGAAGGATATCCTCCGTCACATCAAGCACCTGATCAAACGTGAACGAATCGTCAGATTTGTTTTTTTTGCCCTTTTCGTCCTTTTTTTCTTTGCTTTTTTTTGCGACGAGGGCGTTGACGCTCTTGATTACGTCTTCCGCTTTTTCAAGCTGAAACACGTACAGAAGGACAGTTTTACGAAGTGACCAGTAATGTTCATCGCCGGCCATCTCAATCGCCTGTCCTACGATGCCGCGGCTCAAAACGGCAAGACGCTGGGCGTCCTCGACGTGATGACGCTTCAGGGCTTCACAAACCTGCTGTGTGTTGAGGGGCGACATACGGATTACGCGGCATCTTGAAATAATGGTGGGAAGAAGGCGGCTTTCATCCTCGGCCATTAGGAAAAAAACAGTTCCGCGCGGCGGCTCCTCTAATGTCTTCAGCAGGCAATTCTGCGCGGCCTGGTTCATTCTATCCGCGTGGGGGAGATAAACCGCCCGGTTTCCTCCTTCGAAGGTTCCTGTGCCTACTGTTTCAATCAGGCCGCGGATTACGTCAACCGTCAGCAGCTTATCATCATCTACGGTCAGTACATCCTGATGTACGCCATGGAGAAAGCGCGTACAACCGCCGCAAACACCGCAGGGCTTTTTCGAATCCGAGCAAAACAAAATTTGCCCCAGCCGGTTT
>JAZUDA010000335.1:0-3874 GCA_045639455.1 Clostridia bacterium
TCCTTGGCTCACAGAACGACATGGCTACGATCCGACTTCTGCCGCAGCTGCTGACATGGACGTTCCGTCAGAGCCTGTCCTCCACCGATTTCCTGCGGCTGTGGGTGAACTGGGTGAACACCGCGGACGGCACGCCGGGCACCGCGAAAGACCTGTACCTGTGGTTCTACGTCAAGAATATCGGCCTGCCGCTGCTCCTGCTTCTTCCCGCGCTGCTGGAAAAGAACCGAGGGGCGCGGCTGCTGGCCTGCGGCGCGTTTCTGATTTTCATTCCGGCGGAGCTGATTCGCTTCCAGACAAACGTTTACGACAACAACAAGCTGTTCTATGTGTGGTACATGCTCTGTGCCGTGATTGAGGCGGCCTATGCCGCGGCGTCCTACGCCAGGCTGCGCGGCATGGGGGGACGTGCGGTACTGGCCGTAGTGTTCCTGTTTGTCTCCCTCACGGGCGGTGTACTGACCTGCGCGCGGGAGGCGGTGAGCTGTTACTGCGCCTTCGACAGGGACAGCGTGGACGTATCCGAATGGGTCAAGGGAAACACGGCGCAGGATGACCTGTTCCTGACCGGCACCCAGCACCTGAACCCGGTATCCTCCCTGGCCGGGCGGCATATCGTCTGCGGGCCGGACTTGTGGCTGTACTACCATGGCTACGATACGGGTGAGCGGCAGGCGGACATCGCGCGCTTCTATGTCTCTCCCCTGGATACCCTCAGCGTACTGGACAAGTACGGCGTGGACTATGTGATGGTCGGCGAGTATGAAAAGAACGACTACGACGTGGCTGAGGACGTGCTGCGGCAGATTCTGATCCCCGTATATGAAAAAAATGGCACGGTGATTTTCCGCGTACCGGATGACATGAAGGCGGAGGGCGGCGGCTGATGAATGAGCAATTCCTGCGCTATTCCCTGACCCACGGCCGTAAAATCAAGGCAGTGCTGCTGACCGGGACCGGCTTTGAAACCTTCAACATTCTGGTGACCGCCATGACGGAGGACACCTTCACCTTTGTTTCCTCCCGCAACAAGGTCCCCCGGACGGAGCCGCTGTCCGTCCTGATGGCGGCGTCTTACGCCCGCGGCGACCACGGCGAGGAGTAACGGGGAGCAAGGAGCCGGTGGCCCCTTGCCGGGACAGGAAGACCAAACGTTCCCCAGTTGACAATCCATCCTTATGCTTCTATAATGTGCACAGCACAAAACGAAAAGAGGCCTTCTTTCATGCTCACCAATCAGGATGTCACTTCTTTCATTGTCAACCATATGTCCAAGCGGGAGAACAACACCATGAAGGTGTTCGACCTGCCCGCCTTTGCAGAGCCCGCGGTGGGCTTCAGCAGCGCGGCGGACCCGCTGTATCCCTTCTATAAAAAGCACATTGACGAAAACTTTTACCGTTTGCCTACCCAGTGGCTGGAGAGCAAGTACGGCCACGCGTTTGACCCGGAAAACGTGAGCGTAATCAGCTGGGTGCTGCCCCAGACGGAGAACACTCGTGATCTGTCCCGCGCCAGCACGGACTGCCCCACCATGGAGTGGCAAATGGTCCGCGTGCATGGCGAAGAGTGCAACCGTGCCCTGGCGGACGCGGTGGTGGCGTGGCTGAACGCACAGGGGTATGAAGCCATCGCGCCCATGACCTCCCCGGAATTCAGCTGGGGCGACAGCGAGAAATTCTACCTGATGTCCAACTGGTCGGAGCGGCATACCGCGTTCATTTCCGGTCTGGGAACCTTCGGCCTGTGCGATGGGCTGATTTCCATCAAGGGCAAGGCCGCCCGCTACGGCAGCGTGATTGTTGCGGCAAAGCTGACCCCCACCGAGCGCAAGTATACCGAGTATAACGAGTTCTGCCAGGCGAAGAACGGCTGTACCGCCTGCATCCGCCGCTGCCCTGCCGGAGCCATTACCGCCGACGGCGGCCATAACAAGGCCAAGTGCCAGCAGTACCACAAGGAGGTCATTGCCAAGGTGTGCCACGACCGCTACGATTACGACGGCTACAGCGTCTGCGGCCTGTGCCAGACCGGCGTGCCCTGCGAGTGCGGCATTCCCGGCGGCCCGGAAAAGAAGTAAGTGGCCATTCTCTCCCGTTCATCGTATCAATAGACGAACAGCAAAAACGAGGAGAGGTCGCATATAATGAACCGCATTGAACTCAACGAGGAAGAACTGAACAAGGTCGCCGGCGGCGAAGACCTGCAGGGCACCGCCAATACCTGGTACCACGGTACCTATACCTGCCCCTTCTGCGGCAAAAAGCACGAGTTTGTGACAAAGCCCGCCGGCTTCTGCGGCTCAGAAGTGGACCAATACAGGGCATGCACGAAAACCACAGGCGCCGACCTGGTCACCTTCAGAATCTCTGCCGTGAACGGGATTATCCGTCTTTGGGATCAAAACAGCAAGGCCCACCAGGTGGAATACCAGTTTGACTACGTTGTAGCAGGCGGCGTCCGGCATGATATGCCCTTCACCCTGCCGTAAGACTTGCTCCCCCATGCGGCTGTGCCTGAATAGGCCGGCCGCTTTTTTCGTGCACAAAAAAGCGCGCCGAAACAGCGCGCTAAAAAAAGGAAATATGCGTTACAGATTAATAATCACAATCGCGGCAAAGGACAGGCATACCGCCAGCAGTGTGCCGCGGGAAGGCTTTTCCTTCAGCAGGAAGGCCGCGGCCAGCACGCCCAGGATGGTCTCCACACCCTTGTAGACGGGGATCAGCACCACGGCGGGCAGCATGCTGCCGGCAAGCGTCTTGGTGAAGGAGGTCAGGAACATGGTACCCGCCATGATGGCGGTAAAGGGGAATACCCGGCGGATGACCGCGGAGTTCACGTGGTCCGGTCCTCTGCGGGTAACGAAGGCCAGGCCGGTGAACAGGAACGCGGCGGTAAAGGCGAAGGCGTAGAAATTGAAGGCGGCGGAGGAATCCGCGGTGCCCAGGTGGTTGTAAACCTTCATGGCGAAGTCAATCAGCCCGCCGCTGACCATCAGCCCCAGCAGCGGCAGCAGCGAGCGGAGCGTCAGCTTATCCCCCGCGCGGCGCTTCTCCAGGCAGGTAACGCCGTTGGCCGCCAGCATCAGCAGCGCACCCACAATCTGCAGCAGCGTGGCGCTTTCGCCCAGGAACAGCAGGCACAGCAGAATGGAAACCACAATATTCATGGCGCCGAAAATATCCAGATGGATATACGCTGTGACACGAATACAGATAATCCACAGCGTCACGTTTGACGCCAGCGCGAAGGCGTACAGCAGCGCACTCCACAGCGTGGCGGGGCAGACCGCCAGCGCGGACGCGCCCTGCGTCACCAGCACCACCGCCAGGCCAATGACGGTGCACAGGCTCATGCGGATGGCGTTGGTCATGAATACGTCCGGCAGCGTGGCCACATCCCGGCTGGAACGCTTCCCGGCAAGCCCTTTACACACACTGGAAAATGCGGATAAAAAAGTCAGCAGCAATCCCGGCATAACAGCCTCCTGAGATGATCGGATGATAATCGCAAATACCTAAGAATAGTATACCACAAAGCGGGGCAAAATGCTCGACTTTTTTATTATGATGACACCCGGGCAGGAAACCCCTATCGTTCCTCTCTCCTCTCCCGAAAAACACGCGCAAAAAAGGACGCGAGGGTTTCCCCTCGCGCCCAAGGATTGGAATCAGTAGGTATTACTTGCCGTAGGTGGCATCGTAATAGGCCTGCAGTTCAGCACGGGTAGCTTCCAGTTCGTAGTCGTTGGCAGCTTCCTTGTTGAAGGCAGCGATATCATCGATGATCTTCACGCCGGCCATCAGCTGCAGGTTGAAATAGCTCATCGGCTGGAACAGGGCGGGGTTGGTGGTGTGGTAAGCTTGGGGAG
>JAZUDA010000336.1:0-2114 GCA_045639455.1 Clostridia bacterium
GAGCCATATCAACAAGTTTACCTCCGCAATTCGCGGCGTATTCCGCGCGGCGGTGCAGGACGGAGTGATTATCAGAAGCCCTGCGGAGATGGCCAAAGCACCCAAGGGAGAGACAGGCGGGCATCGCGCACTGGAACCATGGGAGCGTGAACTGGTGGAGAAAACGTGCCAGGATCACGACTTCGGACTGTGCGCTATGGTAATGATGTACGCCGGGCTTCGAAGGGGTGAGGCTCTGTACCTGGACGTTGACCGAGATGTGGATTTTGAAAAAAAGATGCTGACGGTCCGCGGTGCCGTCGGCTTTTGTGAGGGGAATCAGGGAATTGTCACTGAAGGCAAAACCGAGGCTGCCCAGCGAGTCATTCCGCTGCCGGATCGATTGGCGGACGCGCTTCGCGGGCATCACGGGCTTTTGTGTACCAAGGCCAACGGTGAACGTATGTCGGAATCGGCCTTTGACCGGAAGTACCAATCCTATATAGTATTTCTGGAGCGGGAGCTGAACGGCTGTCCCCGACGCTGGTATGGCAAGACAAAAGAACACAAAGCGATGCTTGACGCAGGAAAAGAGTTACCCCCGTGGCAGGAACTTGATATCCGCTGCCACGACTTCCGCGTGACGTATTGCACCATGTGCTACGAGGCAGGCATCCCAATTAAGACATTGCAGGTCTGGATGGGCCATGCCGATACGAAGCTTATCATGGAAGTATACACGAAACTGACGAAGGAAAAGGAACGGGCCGATGCTACAAAATGGAATGTATTCATCAACAGAAAAGAATGACAAAAGGCCGATACTTTTTCTACTGACTCGTTTATTGCCGTCTGTTAATCTCAAGCTATTGCCCATCGAACGAAAAAGAGGCCGCGGTTTCCCGCGGCCTCCGTGATCGAAAATCGATCTCAAAAAACGGATTACTTGCCGAACACGCTCTCCATGTAGGGCTTGTAACCTTCCTGATACAGGGCGATGTATTCTTCTACATTCATGCCCTTCAAATCCTCGAAGTAAGCGTCCAGGGTATCCAGAGAACGCTCACCCGCAATGAACTTGGCGGTTTCACCCTTCACATAGGTCTCGATGGCGCTCTTCAGGTCGCTAGCGCGCAGAGCATCGTCTTCAGACATGTACAGGGCAGGCAGCATGACGCAGGTCACATTGTTTTGCCAAGCAGCGATAGAGGTCAGACGCCAGTGACCGGCGGGAGTATCGTCGGTCCAGGTCTTCAATTCATAGCTCATGAACTTTTCGCCAGTCAGAGCATCGGTCAGCTCATGGGCAGTAAAGGGCAGTTCAATGCCGGCCTTCGCCCAAGTGTTCTTGGTAACGAACTGACGGTCGATAGCGGGGTTGTTGATGGTCTGGATGTAGTTGTTGGTGTAGTACTGGTAATCGGTGAAGGCACCGCTTTCGGTGGTATCATTGGTGATGTTACCATCTTCCTTGATGTACCAACCATCGCACATGCCCAAGCCAATGGCTTCTTCTTCTTCACCCTTCATGGGGCCGTATACGTACAGGGAAGCGCCCTCAGCGGTGTACATATAGTCCATGATCTGAGCCAGCACCTCAGGATGTTCGCAGTCAGCGGAAGCCCAGTTGGGGCCAACAGTGTAGTTATAGTGGTTGGACCAGATCATCTTCTCGCACCAGTCAGAGGTGATGGGAGAGACAGCTACCCAATCCGGGAAGGAAGTGGCCATGCCGCCCAAAGACCAGTTACCCATTACACCACATTCGCCACCTTCCTGCTTAGCAGCAGCGGTGGTCCCGTCCATGGTGAAGAAGTCGGGGCTAATCAGGCCATCATTGTACATCTGGTTGAACAGGCGAACAAATTCGCGGTATTCTTCGGTGTAGCAGGGCAGAACAACTTCGCCGTTCTTGATGGCGAAGGTGGTGCCGTAAGCGCCGCAGCTGGAGTTGCCGGTGAAGCCCAGGGCGGCCCAGATGAAGTACTTAAAGAAGTCAGCGTTCTCAACAACAGGAATCGCGGGGTCGCCAGTGGGGGTCTTCACGTCCTTGAAAGCGTACAGCATGTTCATGAAGTCATCCAAGGTGGTGGGCATCTGCAGATTGCAGGCATCCAGCCAGCTCTGACGAACAT
>JAZUDA010000337.1:0-2675 GCA_045639455.1 Clostridia bacterium
TATCGAAGCGGATGAAGCCCATGGCCAGGTCCTCCACGTCGAAGGTGCCGTCCATGGAGCTGTCCTTGGGACGTGTATGGCTGGCGTCCGCCGCGTTGTTATTGGCAAACTTGTTGTACGTGCAGCCGGACACCGCCACAGGCGTGGGGTTACCCATCAGCCACATGGTCAGGTCAATCATGTGCACGCCCAGATCAATCAGAGGCCCGCCGCCGGACTTGGACTTGGTTGTAAACCAGCCGCCCTTGCCCGGTACACCGCGGCGCCGCTGCCAGCCGCACCGCGCAGCGTAAATCTCGCCCATCCGGCCTTCATCGATATACTGCTTCAGGAAGGAAGAAATCTGCATATACCGGTTATTACGCATCACCATCAGCACCTTGCCGTTCTTCTCCGCCGCGGCCTTCATTTTTTCTGCCTCGGCAACAGAGATGGCATCCGGCTTTTCGCAGAACACATTCAAGCCCTTCTCCAGCGCCTTCACCGCGATCACCGAATGAAGATAGTTGGGCGTGCAGATATCCACGGCATCCAGGCCGGGAATATTCAGCAGATCTTCATAGCTTTCATACACCTGTGCCACACCGTAGGTTTCCGCCATGGCTTGGGCGCGCTCCAACTGAATGTCGCACAGCGCCACCACCTCGGCATCCTCAATCTTACTCCAGCCGGGCATATGCACGCTGCGGCAGATGCCACCGCAGCCGATCACGCCGATACGAAGTTTTCTATCCATTTATTTCACACCTCCGATTTCATGCAAATGATACCATGCGGAGTATCCTGTGTCAAACACTTTTTCCCGCGGAACCAGCTCATTGTTTTTTTGACGGAAAAGGGATATGATATACATGAAAGACAGGGAGTAAATCCGTAAGTCTTTTTTATCACCGCGGCATCTGTTTGTCTGCGAAAAGAACTGCAGGAGGCTTTACCATGCAATACCCGAATCACAAGGAACGTCCTTATCCCCGCGTGTGCGCCCACAGAGGCATGCATATGAACACGGCGCCGGAGAACTCGCTGCCCGCGTTTGCCATGGCGGCGGCTCTGGGCGCAGATGAAATCGAGCTGGATCTGTGGCCCGACAAGGACGGCGAGCTGTTTGTTTTCCATGATTCCGGCATTCAGCGAATCACGGGGGAAAACCGTTTGATTTCCGACATGACCACCAAAGAAGTCCGCGCGCTGGATATCGGTTCCTCTTTTTCCCCCGGCTTCAAGGGGCTGGGAATCCCCACCTTTGAGGAAGTGCTGGATGTGGTGGGGCAGAAAACCATCCTCAACATTCATATCAAGTCTCCCGTGAAAAACAAGGTGCATACCCGCACCATGGAAGCCCGCGCAAACCGCTGGTTCCGGCTGTATTATACCAATACTGCCATGATGCCTCCCTTTGAGGATATCCCCGTGGAAATCGATGAAGTGTTTGAGAACCGGGAGTTTGTCCCCTACAGCGAGAAGCATTTTCGCTCGATCCTTGACCTGCTGGACAAGTATCACTGTAGAGAGTACGCCTACATTGCCGGCGAGCGGGATGTGCTTTCCGTGGCCCGGGAAATGGCGCCCGATATGGAGCGCTGCTGCCTGGAGGCCATGAACTTCACCATTGTGAAGCATGCGCTTGAATATGGCTGCTCCAAGGTGCAGTTCAACAAGGAAATCACCACCCCCGCCATGCTTAAGGAAGCCCATGACAACGGACTGACCTGCAACCTCTTCTGGTCCAATATTGGTGAAGAGGCCTGTGCGTATCTGGACTACGGCATCGACTGCATCCTGACAGACAATTATCAGGTTGTCGGCAAGGCCGTAAAGGAGCATCTGGCTGCGAAGGCGCAGAAGTAAGCGAAGTTCGCGGGTGGGCGGCATTGCCGCCCGCCTTTTTTCATGCCCTGTGAAATCTCCCGGTGCTTGCCATCGGGCGGCACATATGATAATATGAAAGTCTAAGAAAAGGGGGCTTTGAAATGGCGAAAAAGAGCAGCCGGAATACCAAGGGGCGGATTGTGTCCGCCGCGTGGAAGCTGTTTTATGAAAACGGCTATGAAGAAACGACCGTGGAGGAAATCGTTGAGGAATCGGGAACCTCCCGCGGAAGCTTTTACCACTATTTCCCCGGCAAGGACGCGCTGCTGTCCTCGCTGTCCTACCTTTTTGACGAGAAATACACGGAGCTGGAGCCTTCCCTCTCCGATGACATGACCGCACCTGAAAAGCTGGTGTACCTGAACCGGGAGCTGTTTCAGACCGTTGAAAACACCGTGTCCATTGATTTGCTTGCCCGCCTGCTTTCCAGCCAGCTGTTTTCCAAAAATGACAAAAGCCTGCTTGACCACAATCGGATCTATTTTAAGCTGCTGCGGCAGATTATCCTGCAAGGCCAGAGGGACGGCCAGATTCGGGATGACATTCCCGTGGGTGACATCGTCAAGGCGTACGCCCTTCTGGAGCGGGCGCTGATGTACGACTGGTGCATGTGCGAGGGAGAGTATTCTCTGTCCCAATACTCCGGACGTCTTTTGCCGCAGCTGCTGGCCGGATACCTGCAAAGCGGCCGTGAATAAAATTCTCTCCCGAAAGCCGCCTGTCCCCGGACAGCGGTTTTTTTTTGCCGAAATTTTATTTTTTGTTTTTAATGTTGCTTATATATTATTCTTGTTATTTTTTATTTT
>JAZUDA010000338.1:0-4802 GCA_045639455.1 Clostridia bacterium
CGCGATCCGCCAGAGAAACAGCTTCTTCATGATCATGCGTGACGATGATTGTGGTAAATCCCAGTTCCCGCTGAATTCGTTTGATTTCCACCTGCATTTCAACGCGAAGCTTTGCATCCAAGTTGGAAAGTGGCTCGTCCAGCAGCAAAATTTCGGGACGGGTCACCAGCGCGCGGGCCAGCGCAACACGTTGCTGCTGACCGCCGGAAAGTTCCCTGGGATAACGCTTTTCCAGGCCGTCCAGTTTCACCATGGAAATCATCTCACCCACGTGAGCGTTGATTTCGGCCTTGGGCAGCTTGCGGAGCTTTAGGCCGAACGCGATATTTTCAAATACGGTAAGATGCGGGAACAGCGCGTAATTCTGGAAAAAAATACCGATATTGCGCTTATGCGCCGGTACGTCGCCGATGTCCTTGCCGTCAACAAGAATCTGTCCGCCGTCAGGCTCCAGGAAACCGGCAATCATGCGCAGGGTCGTGGTTTTACCGCAGCCACTGCCGCCCAACAAAGCAAGCATTTCCCCATCCGCTGCTTCCAGGCTGATGCCCTTGACAGCAGGGTTGTTGCCGAATTTCTTTTCCAGGTTAATCAATTTCAAAGAAGCCATGTGGTACTCCTTTACTTCACGAACATATCCAGGCCGACCAGCTTATCCAGCAGCATAATCACAACGAAGGCGCCGAAGATCAGCAATGTGGAAATGGCAGCCAACGCAGGGTCAAAGGTAAGCTCCATGTAGTTCATGATACGAATGGGAAGCGTATTGAACTTCGCGGTGGTAAGCAGTGTGCTCAGCGCGACCTCATCAAATGAATAAAGGAAGGCAAGCACAGCGCCCGCAAGCACGCCGGGCTTTGCCAGCGGCAGCGTCACTTTGAAGAATACCTGCACAGGGCCCGCGCCGAGAGAAGTGGCCGCCTCCTCCAGATTCCAGTTAAAGGAATGAAGGACGGATACCGTGTTTCGGACGATGTAGGGCATGATGATAATGAAGTGACCGGCAAACACCCGAAGTTCGCCGGGAATGCCGCCGATTTTGCTGAATACCTGCAGCAGAACGAAGGAAAACGCCACGGACGGAACATACATGGGAGAAGTGAAATAATTCAGCAGCAGGTTGCGCCCGCGGAAGTTATGCCGGGTGACGCTCAGAGCCGCGGTAACGCCCAGAATGACGTCAAAGCAGGTGGCGCAAAGGCCGATGAGAAGGCTGTTCTTCAAGCCGTCCATAAAGTGGGTGGAGGCGTCGAAAATCTTCTCGTACCATTTCAGGCTGAATTCCTGAATCGGGAACTTCAGCATGGTGGCGGAGCTGAACGAAGAAATCACAACGATAATCAGAGGAGAAATCAGGAAAATCATTACCAGCACGGCAACGATGGCACAGAAGAGGCCAACACGTTTCTTACTCACTCTTGCCACCTCCCAACCGCTTCATATAACCGCCGGTGATCAGCACGACAAGAAGCTGAACAAGCAAAATCGCGGCAAGAAGAATGTAGCTGATGGCGGAGGCGGCACCCCAGTCAAACTCTACGTTGATTTTCTGGACAACCATGGTCGCCATCATGCGGTACTTGGAGCCGCCCAACAGCTTCGGCGTTACGTAGGATGTCATACTCATCGTGAAGACAAGAACGCAGCCGCTGATAATGCCGGGAACGGAGAGCGGGAAAACAACCTTCATAAAGGTGCTGAACCGATTGGCGCCCAGGGACTGCGCGGCAAGCTCCACATTGGGATCGATGCTCTGCAGTACACCCACCAGGGAAAGAATCATATACGGAATGAGCAGATGAATCATACCAATGACAACCGCGGTCTCCGTATTGATAATCCGAAGCGGTGACTGAATCCAGCCCCAGGACTTCAAAGTAGAATTCAGCAGGCCCTTGTTGCCAAGAATGACCATCCACCCGTAGGAGCGAACGACCGCGCTGACCAGGAACGGGAAAAGAATGATGATCATCATCACCTTGCGCATCCGGGAACGGGTACGGGCAATATAATAGGCAGTAGGATAGCCAAGCAACAAAGAAACAGCCGTGGAAATCAGAGAAACACGGAAAGTGGTCCACAGAATATCCAAATAGAAAGAATCAGACAGGAAACGGGCAAAGTCATCAAGCCCGTGCTCGGCAAGTGTCTGAATCAAGATGTACCCCATGGGGATAATAAAGAAAACCAGCAACGCCAAAGCGGCGGGAAGGGCAAGAAGAATCGTTTGCTTCGTAGCACGCTTCATGGGATACCTCCTTTCAAAACACGAACTATTTTTCAAAAACACGTGAAATTATAGCACTTTGTACGAACGTTGTCAATAACTATTTTAAGTCCGTACTTTATTTTCAGACTTTATTCATACCAAAACCGACACAATACAGAGAAAACGGCAAAAAGGAGTTGAAGTTTTTTCCAATTATGTTGTATACTGTAAACGGAAACAAGAATACATGCCGAAGGGAGTAACATATGCTTTCTGAAGAAGTAATGAACGTATTGGAGCAGTGTATTACCCGGCGCCGTATACTGCATGAAAACGCGGAGCTTTCCTTTGAAGAGCACAAGACGACTGAGTTCCTGCTCAGGGAGCTGTCCTGCATTGACGGTATCACCGTATCCACCCCAACCGCCACCGGTGCCGTCGCAGTTCTGAAGGGCGCGTTTCCCGGACCCACCGTTGCCATTCGATGCGATATTGACGCGCTGCCCATAACGGAAGAAACCGGGCTTCCCTACTCCTCAAAAACGCCCGGCGTCATGCACGCCTGCGGACATGACGGGCATACCGCGATTCTGCTGACCGCAGCCACACTGCTGGCAAAGAAAAAGTCCGATCTTCACGGTGAGGTGCGTTTTCTGTTCCAGCCCGCGGAAGAGCTGCCTCCGGGCGGTGCACAACTGATGCAGAAGGCCGGTGTCGGAAAAGGTGTGGATGAGTTTTACGGCTTCCACCTTTCTTCCAACTTCCCCACCGGTACATTCGGTGTCCGCTCCGGTGCGCTGACAAGCGCCACAGACCGGTTTGATATTACCATCCGCGGCAAGGGCGGGCACGGTGCCTTCCCCGAAACCTGTATCGATCCCATGGTAGTTGCCGCGCAGGTGATTCTGGCGCTTCAGACGATTGTATCCCGTTCCGTACGGGCTGTGGAGCCTATCGTTCTCTCAGTCTGTATGGTAGAAGGTGGAAAAGCCTACAATATTATTCCGCAGGAAATTCACCTAACCGGCTCCACACGCACCTTCAACGCGGAAACGCGCGCAAAACTTCCGGAGATGATGGAACGCATCATCAAGGGCCAGTGCGACGCCGCGGGGGCAAGCTATGATTTCTCCTTTACACTCGGGTACGCGTCCGTTGTAAACGATGAACGGATGACAAAGGAATGTCAAAAGCTGATCAGCGATACATTCGGACCGGAATCCGTCCTTGAAATTGAGCCGCTGATGCCCGGCGAGGACTTTTCCGCCTTCCTGAAGGACGGTCCGGGCTTCTTTGTAGAGCTGGGCGCTCGCAACGCGGAAAAAGGCTGCGATCAGCCGCACCATAACAGCAAATACATGCTGGATGAGGACGCGCTGGGCTATGGCATCGAATATTTATACCGCCTGGTCCTCAACAGATTATCCTGACTCTTTTTATACGGCAGACCCGGCCATTTCCTTCGCCGGGTCTGTTTCTTTACTTTCTTTTCAAAACATCAAAATAGGGCTTGACAGGAAAACGATTATCTGTTAAGATAATTAAGCTGGTTCCCAAGCGTGGAGAGATGGCCGAGCGGTTGATGGCGCTGGTCTTGAAAACCAGTGATGCTCACAAGGCACCGGGGGTTCGAATCCCTCTCTCTCCGCCATTTCTCTGATTCGGACCATCAGAGGGATGCACAAATTAATATGGAGAAGTACCCAAGTGGCCCAAGGGGCTCCCCTGCTAAGGGAGTAGGCTGAGTAATCGGTGCATGGGTTCAAATCCCATCTTCTCCGCCACATACCCCAAAAAGTGTTGAAAATACTCACTTTTCTGGGGTTTTTCTTTTTCCGAAATTGTAATCTTTGATACTGTTGTTCTCCGTTATACCCGGTTGTTCTTTTTTGTTGCTTACACGGTTGCTACAAATTTTGTCACAATAAACAGGGTCTGTTACCTGCGTGTCATCAGACAACAGCTTACCTGCACCCGGAGGAAGAGAAATACTCAGCAGATCCAGCTTGCCATCGGTTAAGTCCTGTAAAGTGTTTGCCACCTGTCGCAGTACTTTCCTGCGAGGTTTATAAAACTGCTTCTACGGTTCCCTGTCCCATTCAAGAAACAGCATATACGAATCAAAATCATCCTGCGCAGCGGTCTTCAGCACCTCTCGGTGGATCCTCACCAGTTTGTTCGCCACGGCATTATCCGTCACCTTAGGTATCGTCTTCTCCAGACGGTCACTCTGCCACCGCAGCCATTTCACTGCCATCTCACGATCAGTGCGCTGCACTGCTTTGCACACTGACAACAGGTCATCGTGCGCTACCGTGTTCTCCGGTTCCTTTTTTATTTTTTCCGAAATTTTCTCAAGATACGTTTCGTACTTCTTCACTACCAATACCTCCCCAAAAATAATGAAGGTAGGCAAGTCACTTAGAATTTGCCTACTTTCATATGTTTACTTGTCTTTCTTGTTAAACGATCCGGTTCTCCAATTTATGTACAAAATGAAGCATATCGGAGTCAACACTAGGAGTGCCTTAAATAGGAATAATCCCACTGCTTCACCAAACAGCAGTACAAACCCACATCCCACAACTGCAAA
>JAZUDA010000339.1:0-1647 GCA_045639455.1 Clostridia bacterium
CCAGATTCGGCAGTGTACGTTACGCTGAATCAGCAGCCGGGCAGCGGCAAAACCGTCCCCGCCGTTGTTCCCCGGCCCGCATAGAACCAGTACTGTCCAAGTCGGATCGTAGCCATGTCGTTCTGTGAGCCAAGGAGTTGATAATATGCCTTGTCTTCCTAAGACCGCTTGGCCTCCGACTTCCAGATTCGGCAGTGTACGTTACGCTGAATCAGCAGCCGGGCAGCGGCAAAACCGTCCCCGCCGTTGTTCCCCGGCCCGCATAGAACCAGTACTGTCCCGGTGTTGCCCCCCGTCATTCGGACAGCTGTGTCAGCCACCGCCTGGGCGGCATGTTCCATCAGCAGCAGGGAGGGAAGGCCGCTGTCCCGCATGATTTGATTTTCAAGGGAACGCATATCTCGGGGAGAAATGGTTTCCGGCATGGGAATTCCTCCTTGGGTTGTCTTATATCAGGTTCCAATGCTTCAAAATCCAATACTTGCCATTGTAGGAAAACACGCTGACAGAGCCGTTGGCCAGCCGAACCTGATCGATGCCGCTCGCGTTGCCGACCATCAGCTGGAAAAAGTTCCGGATGGTGCCGTCATGCGCGAATACCGCCACATTGCCGTCAATGTTTTCCGCTTCCAGCATGTCGCGGAAGGCTTTTACCCGCGCCATATGCTCGCTTTGCTGCTCGCCGCCGTAAGAACCGAAGCAACGGGTTCTGAAGGCTTCCTGAAGAGCATCACCGTATTTTTCCATCATTTCGGAGCGAAGATGCCCGGCGAGGAATCCGACGTTTGTTTCCTGAAGTCTTTCATCCACAACGCCCACCGCTCCGGGAATGGCAAGGCGCATGGTCTCCTGTGCGCGGGAAAGATTGCTGACATAGATTTTCTGAAATTCGATTCCCTTCAGCAGTTCACCGGCGTGGCGGGCGTCATCGCGGCCCTTGTCGGTGAGCGGAACATCCGTATTGCCACTGAATGTGGCGTTTAGGTTGGATTCACTCTGCCCGTGACGGATAAAATATACATTCAACAAATGAAATACACCTCCGACTTTATACTTAATTATTATACAACTTTTTTGTTTGGACTTGCAAGGGAAAAAAGATGACAAATCGACCGGAACGTGATATCATAATGAACAAAAGACTCACAGGAGGTGTGTCTGCATTGTTTCTGGAACGGATGAATTATCTTGGCGTTGAGACTTACCTGAAGGATCATGATACGGTCATCCTGCCGGTGGGCAGCCTGGAAAACCACGGGCGGCATATGCCGCTGGGTACGGATACCCTGATTCCCGCACGCATCGCGGAGCTGGTGACGAAGCTCTCCGATGTGGCAATCGCCCCCACATTGCCTTATGGCTCCACGGAAGATATCCGTGGCTTCGCGGGTACGATTTCCCTGGGCAACTCGCTGCTGAAGCAGGTGCTCTCCTGCATCTGCGGTCAGCTGTATGATACCGGTTTCCGTCATTTTATTATTCTCAACGGGCACGGCGGAAACAATGCCGCCATCAATGAAGTAGGGCAGGAGCTGTACCGCAAGGGCGCCATCCTGGCCTGCGTCAACTGGTGGCTGATTGCGGGGCAGCTGAATCCGGATTGGAAGGGCGGACATGGCGGCGGCGAGGAAACGGCTGCCATCATGG
>JAZUDA010000340.1:0-1883 GCA_045639455.1 Clostridia bacterium
CCACAATCTTGGTTTCCCAGCCAAAACCCGCCTGGCCGATGGCGCCGACCTTGTCGATATGTCCCAACCCCAGGTGTACGCAACCGGGACCAATGGATTCGCTCAGGCCGTAGTTGGTGTCGTAGTCGTGTTTCGGGAATACCTTCAACCAGCGGTTCACCAGGGACGGAGGTACGGGCTGGGCACCGATATGCATCAGACGCCAGTGGGACAAATCATACTGATCCAGCTTGATATCACCACGGTCAATGGCATCCAGTATATCCTGCGCCCACGGTACCAGCAGCCACACAATGGAGCATTTTTCATCGGAAGCGGCTTTGATAATCCACTCCGGCTGGGTGCCTTTGAGCAGCACGGCCTTGGAGCAGGAAATCAGGGAGCCGAACCAGTGCATCTTGGCACCGGTATGATACAGCGGGGGAATGCACAGGAACACGTCGTCGTGGGTCTGACCGTGATGCTGCTGCTCTACGCGGGCGGCATGGGTCAGAGAACGGTGAGCATGCAGAATGGCCTTGGGGAAGCCGGTAGTACCGGAGGAAAAATAAATCGCGCCGTCATCGTCATCGGTGATGGTAATGTCCGGCTTGCGGCAGATACAGAACTTAATCATGTGATCGTAGCTGTCAGCAAAAGAAGGACAATCTTCACCCACATAGAACAGATGACGGATAAACGGAATCTGGTTGACGATTTCTTCTATACGGCCGATAAACTCCGGACCAAACACCAGCATGGAGCAATCCGCCTTTTTCAGACAGTATTTGATTTCCTCCGCGGTGTAGCGGTAGTTCAGCGGAACGGCAATGGCGCCCGCCTTCAGGATGCCGAAATAAATGGGAAGCCATTCGATGGAGTTCATCAGCAGAATGGCGATTTTCTGACCTTTTTTGCATCCGCGGGTCAGCAGCAGGTTCGCGAAACGGTTCGCACGCTCGTCAAATTCTTCCCACGTGATTTCTCTGCGGAAGGGCTCCCCGGGCATGGGCTGCATCAGGGAATAGTCGCGCCAGGTGATACGGCTTTCAGGCTCAAACTTGGGGTTGATTTCGACCAGGGCCACTTCCTTGGGGCACTGCTGGGCGTTCCGTTCCAGGAATTCGGTAATCGGCATGGTTTTCTCTCCTTTTTCTTCTTGGGGGACGGTTTTTGATAAACAAAAACGCCCTCCGCTACTGATAATGGTTGCAGAGGACGATAAAATACATTACCGCGGTACCACCTCTTTTGCCGAATCCCCGCTGTTGCGGAAACCCGACCGCTCAGGTACGGCAGCCTACGCTGCTTATACCTTTTCTCTGTCACGGGAGAACCCGGCGCAGCCTACTTGAAACGTTCAGTGCGCGGCTCGGGGGATGTATTCAGCAAGTGCACCTCACCGTCTTGCACCGACCGACGGCTCTCTGATAAGGGGTTGCAACAGGCTTACTTCTTCCCGGTCATCGCCTTTAATAAGCATATTATAGCATTCTTTTGATAGCCGTCAAGGGGAAATCTTGTTCTTTTACTGTTTTTTCTTATCAATTTTCTTTTTTACTTGCTTTTTGTTCGGGCTGTGGTAAAATAAGCGGGTATAAATGCGAACTTCGGAGGAAATGTACCTTGGAAACAAAAACGATTCCTGTTTTACTGACCCTGACCGGCCATGCCAGCGCCGGTGATCAGGAGGCAGATGCGGTGAAGTTGACTACGCTTGGCCACTTTACCTTCGGGGATTATCCCGCCGGCAAGGCAAAGCTTACCTATAAAGAAGTGCAGGAAGATGGCGGCGAAACGAGCACCATCGAACTGACAATCGGCAAGAACGATGTTACCATGACCCGTCTTGGCGATTATGGCACGAGCATGGTCTTTTCACCCGGCCAGCGTTATGAAGGAAG
>JAZUDA010000341.1:0-3146 GCA_045639455.1 Clostridia bacterium
CCTGACTGCAGCAGTAGTATACCCACAGGTTTTCCGGGCGTGTTCCCTCCAGGAAGAGCTTCAGGGCTGAAGTCGCCACAACAGGCAGGCTCGTCACGCCCTGACTGAAGAAGGAATAATCGCTCATGGCGTCCATCACGGGATAGCCGGAAAGCAGCGGCAGCACGATTTCTTTCAATGCCTTGTACTGGGCCAGATGGTCGCCGTGAGGTTCGTCGGTCAGATGGAAATACACCTGACCCCGCAGCCCGCACTCATCCAGATGCTGAATCAGGGCCGGCAGGAACGCCCGGAGAAAGCCCTTGTATTCCTCCGATGTGGACGGGGTATCCCAGCCGAAAATCCGTTTTTCTCGTCCGTCCTCCTCGGCAATGATCTTTGGGCATGCCACGCCGCCCCACTGGGTAAACAGGTGCGACATTTCGAAATAGCGTATTCCTGCTTCCCGCGCGACCGCGATAAAGCGGTCAAATCTTTCAAAGTCAAACTGATATCCGTCCCCGGTTACCTTTACTCCCACGGTCTGCACGGTAGGGCGCTCGCCGCCCACCTTCGTATCCAGCGGAGGTGTAAACATGGGCACCAGAATCATGTTCTGTCCGTAGCGGCACGCGGCCTCCGCCTGTGCACGCACAATCCGCCAGTATTCCGCGCTGAACACGGGAACACTGTAGTAGGTCGCGAGACAGTCGGAATGGAACCACGAGGTATAAATCAGCGTCTGCTCCGGCAGCACGGCGTCCATGATTTCATATTCCACCGTAACGGAAAAAGTGGCGAAAGCCTTCGCGCCGTCCTGCTGTGTATCAAAGCGCACGTTCACGGCATGCTTCCCCGCCGCGGCGTCCCCGATATCCAGTTCCACGAAAAAGCTGCTCCAGCGGCCTGTCGGAACCTGAAACGTACCCTTTACGCCGGGCAGCAGCGGGTCCGGATACAAACCCGGCCCCTGCGGCAGGTACCGCCCGTCGCCGTCATCATAATACGGCAGTCCCACAGGCTCGTAACCCACCTGCCGGATTGATGCGGGCACGTCACTCTCCACGGCAGGGCAGAGTGTGAGCCGCTGAAACCGCTTCACCTTGTCGGGAAACAGCGCGATCTGGAACGCGCCCCGTTCACCCTTCAGGAACGTCAGCTTCTCGCCTAACGCGCATGGTGCCTGAGTGGGAAAGACTTTTTCCATGGAGGACAGAACCCGCGCCTGCACCCCGTACTGCTTTTCACAAATCATTTTCATGCTCCTTTATTCCATTTCGTTCACTTCCGCCCCCTGTGCACGGAGGAAGGACACAAGCGCTTCCGTCCGCATCCACACGGTGGCGGTATTCTCGTTGGGATGAACGCCAATCATGCCCGGAAGCAGCGCCCTGTCAAGATACAGCGCGGCCCGGTGCGCGCGGTCATTCAGCAGCCCCAGCGGCGTTACCGCGCCGGGAGTGAGGCCCAATATTTCCTTCATCTCCTCCGCCGACGCGAATGTCAGCGGCCCGGTACCGTAGTTCTTCCGGAACGCCTTCAGGTCCACCCGCCGGTCACCCCGCACGGTCAGCAAATAATAATGCCGATGCCTGTCGTCCCGTATGAACAGGTTTTTCGCGTCCCCCTCAGGATACGGCATGGGGACATCAGCCAGGTCCTCCATATTGAAAACCGGCTCATGCTCCGTGATTTCATACACGATGCTCGCCTGGTTCAGTGCTTCATAGGTTTCTTCTTTTGTCATTCTTACCCCCGGATCAGCTTCACCGCCAGCAGAATCACCACCAGCCACACAAGGATGACCGGAATGGCGTACCGAAAGTCTTTCGGCCGCCCGTTCTGCCACAGTTCACCGGCCTTCTGCCGGCATTCCGCAATCACATCCGCCGGAATCATCCGCAGCGCCAGCAGCACCAGCCCGGGCAGAATCAGCAGATCATCCAGATAACCGATGATCGGAACAAAATCCGGAATCAGGTCGATGGGCGACAGCGCGTAGCACACCGCCAGAGCCGCCAAAGCCTTCGCCGGCCATGGCGTACCTGGATGTTTCATGGCCAGAAACATTGCCGGAATATCCGTTTTCAGCGATTCCGCCCTGTCCTTCAGGACATCACGGACGCTTCTCTTCAAGCTTTTCCATCCCCATTTTCACGGTCAAATCCCCGAAGCTCTTGTCAAACTGCGCCTGCGAAATGGCGCCGTGCTCCAGAAGCGTTTCCAGCATGGCCTTCTGTCGCCGATACAGGGCGATTTTCTTTTCCTCCGCCGTTGTGTCCGCTCCCATTTTTCTCACTCCCCGATGTAGGTAAAGCGACGGTATGTTTTTCCGTCCCGCTCTACGGTTTCGTTCCACATGGACGCGGGGCGCACCCAGATGCCGCCTTCCCCGTACAGCGCCTGATAGACTACCATTTCCTCCATCGTTTCGCTGTGCCGGGCAACATACAGCACCCGGTATTCATTGCCCTTGAAATGACGATATCGTCCGGGCCTGATTTCATCCATTGCACCCAGTTCCTTTCCGTTTTGTTTATTATCGTCTTATTTTCAGTCCCTGTCAAGTTTTGCTTGACAAAATCAGATGACATGTCTACAATGTTTTTTGCGTCCACCGCTGGGGGAGCAACGCGGGGTTATCCCGCTGCTGAGAGGGCTGTTGTGCCCGACCCTTGGAACCTGAGTAGATAATCCTACCGGAGGGAAGCGGCTGTGCAGTAAAAAAGGGGCTTCCCTTTTTCCTGCCGCTATTTCCCCCACGGTTCGTACCGTGGGTTTTTTATTTCGGACGCGGAAAGAAGATGCCCCTATGTTCGCGAAGCTTGCTGAAATCCCCGTTTCTCTCTGGATCACCCTGTTCGTTTTCGTTGTTCTGGGTGTTGCCCTGCTGGCCCTCCGCCGCACAAAGGTAAAGTGGTCCGCCCGCATGCTGGCCTTCGCCGCCCTGTCCGTCGCGCTGGCCTTTGTGCTCAGCTTCATCCGGCTGTTCCGTTTCCCTCAGGGCGGCAGCATTACCCCCGCGTCCATGCTGCCTCTGCTGCTCTTCGCCTACGCCTTCGGCACGGTGCCCGGTATCTGCGCCGGGGTTGTGTACGGACTGCTGCAGTTCCTGCAGGGAGCCATGATCCTGAACCTGGCGCAGGTCCTGCTGGACTACCCGATTG
>JAZUDA010000342.1:0-6767 GCA_045639455.1 Clostridia bacterium
GCCGCCGCACTCGGGGCAGCGGGCATCATCTGCGTTGAACAGGTCGTTGGAGCCGATTTTGAAGCGCTTGCCGCAGCAAGGACAATCATATTCAACGATGGGGTCGTCTTCGTCTTCCGCATCGTCCTCGGCTTCTTCATCCTCGTCCCATTCTTCTTCGTCGTCCTCTTCGTCTTCCTCGTCCCACTCTTCCTCTTCATCCGCAAAAAGGACATCTTCAACTTGACCCAGGTCATCATCGATTTCCTGCAGATAATCCGCCTGGTCATCGATTTCGGCGGCCATGTCGGTCAGTGCGTCCAGAATACCGAGGAGAAGCTTGTGTTCATCGGTGTCGGCGGTAATCTTCATACCATCGGCCAAACCGCGAAGGTAGGAAATCCGTTCGTTCAGCTTGCTCATGGGTACCTCCTTATTTGCATCAGGGGGAGTAAATTAAGCGCGGCTCAGATATTCACCGGTACGGGTGTCAATCTGGATCATGTCACCGATGTTGATGAACAGCGGCACCTGCAGGGAGAAACCAGTCTCCAGAGTGGCGGGCTTGTAGGTGTTGGAGGCGGTGTTGCCGGCAAAACCGGGCTCGGTCTGGGTCACTTCCAGAACTACGAAGTTAGGAGCGGCCACGGAGAAAGCAGCGCCCTTGAAGAAGCGCATGGTGACGTTGGTGTTCTCTTTCACGAAGGGAATAGCGTCTTCCACCTGATCCTTGGACAGAGGCATCTGCTCGAAGGATTCAGGATCCATGAAGTAGTATAGATCGCCATCGTTGTAAACGTAGGTCATTTCCTTGGTCTCGATGACGGCCTTGGGCATCTTATCGGTGGGGTTGAAGGTGCGCTCAATCACAGCGCTGGTCATGACGTTCTTCAGTTTGGTGCGGACAAAGGCAGCACCCTTGCCGGGCTTCACGTGCTGGAAATCAACGATGTTCCAAACACCGCCATCCCATTCGATGGTAACGCCCTTCTTGAAATCGCCGGCAGTAATCATGGTTCGTATTCCTCCAAGATATTATTAATATATAGGAAAAGGGGAGTAACCAACCGCTTACAGGATGATCAGATCACGGGGAGCGGTGGTTAAAGGCCTTGAGCCTTCGTTGGTGATGAGGCAGCTGTTCTCAATGCGAACACCGCCGATGCCGGGAAGATAAATGCCGGGCTCCACGGTCATCACGATACCGGGAACCAGGATATCCTGGCAGCTATAGGAGAGGCGGGGGCTTTCGTGGATATCAATACCCACGGCATGGCCCAGACCGTGACCGAACTTGCCGGCATAACCGGCTTTGTCGATGTAGTCACGTGCGATGAAGTCGATGTCGGAACAAACCTTGCCGGGGGCAAGAGCTTCTTCTGCCATGGCCTGCGCCTTCTGAACGGTTTCATACACACGAAGCATGGTATCGGAGCGCGTTCCCACCGCAACGGTACGGGTCATGTCAGCACAGTAGCCACCAATCTTGGCACCGTAGTCCATGGTTACCATATCGCCGGTCTGGATGACATAGTCACCAGGAAGCGCGTGGGGCAGGGAACCGTGGGCGCCGGCTGCGATGATGGTGCTGAACGCGGTACCCTGGGAGCCGCGTTCCATCATGTAGTTGTTCAGCAGCAGCATGACCTGACGCTCGGTCATACCGGCATGAATCTGCGTGATGATGAAGTCAAAGGCCTCACTTGTCAGTTTGCAGGCAGCTTCCATCGCAGCGACTTCGCTGTCGTCCTTGATCTCACGCAGCTTTTCAGGCGCGCCGTTGATCGCCTCAAAGGTACAATCGGGCATGGCCTTCTTCATGTTTTCGCCCTGGCGCATGGTCAGATAATCATCCTCGAAGTAGATGTTCTTTACGCCGTGGGCCTCAAAAAGACCGGCGGCCAGCGCGAAATGAGGCTTGCCCTTGCCAATCTCCAGCACCTCGAAGGAAGGCGCCTGCTGGGTGGCCTGCTCTGTATAGCGGGAATCCGTAATGATGGCCCGGAACCCATCGCCAAAGGCGACCATTCCCTCACCGGTATAGCCGGTAAAATAGAACATGTTGGACGGGTTCAGCAGCAGAACGCCATACCCGGCCTTCAGGGAAGCCAGAAGCTTATCAGTACGCATGAATTTCACCACACTTTCGTTGGTTTCACGTCGAAACGGGGATATACAAACATCCCTCGATTTATTGTATCATATTATGCCTTTCTTCGCAACCTTTATTTTTGCTCTGTTAGGGTTTTTGTTCACAAAATCAGCTTGTTCTGTCTTGACAGCGTCAGAAAATCAGAGGATAATGATGAGGGTTTCGATGATTATCATCATAAGGAGAATGCTGCTATGTTTGATCGAGTTCCCGCAATCCCGCTGATTGCCAATGATCCGTATTTTTCTGTCTGGATGCCCGCCGATACCCTGAACGGAGCGACCTCTGTTCACTGGTGCGGCATGGAAAAGCCGCTGGTCGGTGTTGTTACCGTGGACGGGACCGAGTACACCTTCCTCGGACACAATTCCCGCAGAACGATGGAAACCGAGTCTCTTCAGGTGACTCCCACCCGTACCGTGAGCACGCTTGTGGGCGGCGGCGTGGCGATTACCGTCACTTTCTGGTCTCCTGCTCTTCCAGATGATTTGGACGCCCTTTCCACGCCCGTGACCATGATGAATGTGGAGGTCGAAAGCCGTGACGGCTTCGCCCATCAGGTGAAGGTGTGGCTGCATGTTTCCGGCAATCTTTGCTATAATTCCTCCGAGCCCGTTCCGCTGATCGGTGACAGCTATACCCGCGATGGTCTGAAGATGGCCTTTATCGGTCAAAAAAAGCAAAATGTTCTTTGCCATTCCGGCGACCATATCACCATCGACTGGGGCTACCTGTACCTCGCTGCGGATCAGGATCAGGATGTGGCTTATGGCGATTCCCTGACCTGGACATGGGAAGCCGCCGTTTCCGGCGAAGCAGCGTGTGCCCATGTTCTGATTGGCTACGATGATATTGCGTCCATCAATTATTATGGCACTTTCTGCAAGGCTTGGCACGCCCGCAACGGTCAGAGTGTGCCGGATGCCATCGCTTCCTTCCACCGGCGGTATGATGAGCTCTACGCAGCCTGTGTCGCGCTGGATGAGCGGATCCTGACCGAGGCGGAGGAAAAGGGCGGCAAGGATTACGCGGACATTTGTGCCGCGGCCTGGCGTCACACCTTCGCCGCACATAAGCTGATTGCCACCCCGGACGGCAGCATGGCTTTCCTCTCCAAGGAGAACGACTCCAATGGCTGCATCGGAACCGTGGACGTCAGCTATCCTTCCATTCCGCTGTTCCTGAAGTATTGCCCTGAGTTGGTCAATGCCATGTGCCGCCCGGTGCTTGAGTTTGCGGAAATGCCCGTTTGGGGAGAAGATTTTGCGCCCCACGATGTGGGACGTTATCCTCAGGTCATTGGTCAGCGCTACGCGGCGCCTGGCTGCCCGAACGGGGAGGTATATAAGCCTTACTACCTGTATCCCGCCGGATGCAAGATTTACGATTTCAACAAGCAGATGCCCGTGGAAGAATCCGGCAACATGCTGATCATGATGGAAACCGCCATTACCTACGGCGCTTCCGATGATCTGCTGAAGAAATACGGCGGGCAGCTGGCCAAGTGGGTCCGTTATCTAGACCGCTTCGGTGACGATCCGGAGAATCAGCTTTGCACGGACGACTTCGCGGGCCACCTTGCCCACAATATCAACCTCTCCGCGAAGGCGGTTGTCGGCATTGCCTGCTATGCCCGTCTGCTGAACCGTCTGGGTCAGACTGAAGAGGCTGCCAAGTGGGATAAGCGTGCCCATGAAATGGCACAGAACTGGCTGAAACGTGCCGATGTGGGCGGATATACCGCGCTGACCTTTGACGGCAAAGGCTGGAGCATGAAGTATAACCTGGTGTGGGACCTGGTGCTGAACCTGGGCCTGCTGCCCCGTGACTTCTATCGCCGTGAAACGGAAAGCTACCTGCCTCGGATGGAAAAGTACGGCCTGCCCCTGGATTCCCGTCGGGAATACACCAAGAGCGACTGGCTTGTATGGACTGCTTCCATGGCGCAGGACGACAAGACCTTCAAGGCCTTGATTGCCCCCTTGGCCGCGTACCTGCGGGAAACGGAAACCCGCGTTCCCATGTCTGACTGGTACAATACCCAGAACGGGCGCTTTGTTCAGTTTATCGGCCGCAGTGTTCAGGGCGGTCTGTTCATGCGTCTGTTGCTTCCCTGAGGTAAGGCTTCTATGACACGGAAAGAACAGGCAATGGCCTACTTCAAACAGGGATACAATTGCTCGCAGGCATTGGTGCTCACTTTTTCAGACCTGCTTCCGGCGGACAGGGAAACGCTGTCCGCCGCGGCCTGCTCTTTCGGAGGCGGCATGGGTCGTCTCCGGGAGGTTTGCGGCGCTGTCAGCGGCATGTTCCTTGTTGGCGGCATGCTGTACGGCTACAGCGGCCCGGAAACGGGGGATGTGAAGCTGAATCACTATGCCCGTATTCAGGAGCTTGCCCGTCGGTTCGAGGAAAAGTGGGATACCATCATTTGCCGCGAGTTGTTGGGACTTGATGTGAAACATGATTCTCCTGTACCCGCGGCCCGCACAGCCGCCTACTATGCCTCCCGTCCCTGCGAGGACATCATCGGCACGGCAGCAGAAATCCTGGAAGAGTATATCACGGAAAATCCTCTGAAATAAGCAATAAAGCGCTCTGTACCGTATCGGCACAGAGCGTTTTTTTATGATTTATTCCTGATTATCAATATAGGCACAGGCCGCAACGGCGGATACGGAGCCGTCCGCGGCGGCGGTCGTCAGCTGACGAATGGCCTTTGTCCGGCAGTCACCGGCGGCAAAAAGGCCGTCCACGCTTGTCCGGCAGTCCTCTCCCGCAACGATACAGCCGTTGCCGTCCAGTTGAAGCAGGGAGGCAAAAGGCTCGTTATCGGCGACACGTCCGATACATACGAACAGCCCGGAAAGGGGAATACAGCGGCTTTCGCCATTCTGCTGTACGGTCACGCCGTTTAGCTCACCGTTTCCGTTCAGCGAGGTGATTTCTGCTCCCAGACACAGCCGGATATTATCCTTCGTGCGGAGCTTTTTCTCGTCCCGCTTGTCACAGGTCAGGTGGTCGAACTGCTGAATCACGGTAACGGTACGGCAGATGTCCGCCAGATAAATCGCAGCCTGGGCGGCGCTGTTTCCGCCGCCAACCACGGCAACGTCCATGCCCTTATAGAAGGCACCGTCACACAGAGCACAGAACGACACGCCATGCCCGATCAGCGCTTCCTCCTCTGGCAGGCCGAGCCTGCGAGGACGGGCGCCGGAGGCGATGATGACGGACTTGGCTTCATATCGGGCGGAGCCGGCTGTCGCCACAAAGATTCCGTTCTCTTTCGTGAGTGCGGTAATCTCTTCCAGATCAACTTCCGCACCCAGATCCATCACCTGGTTGAGCAGACCGTCTGTTAGCTGATTGCCACTGACGGATGCCACGCCGGGGTAGTTTTCCACCAGCGGGGAAGAGGTGATTTGTCCGCCTAAGGTTTCTTTTTCAACCAGCAGCACGGTTTTTCCCGCGCGCTTCGCATAAAGGGCGGCGGTGAGCCCAGCCATACCGCCGCCGATAATCAGTAAATCTGTCATGCTTGTACCTTGGAATAGTCCTCAATGAACTTCTTAATGTTGGAAGCGTTGGCAATCTTGGTAACCTGGCCGTCCTTCAGCCACACCAGCGTGGGCGCCTGCTGGATACCGTAGGTGTGGGTCATATCCACATTTTCCTCAGCATCAATCTTTTCAAAGGCGATACCGGCCTTTTCAAGCATCATGGCCGCCATGCGGCAGTTGGGACAGGTCTTGGTGGCGAACAGCATCAGCCGCTCGTCAGAGGGCGGGGTCAACTGCTGCGCGGTACAGGATACGCATCCTTCATCGTTCAACGGGCCGGTATGGGTTAGGCGGGAAGCACCAATGTTGTAGGTAACACGGTCCTTGTATTCCTGCGTCTTGCCGTTGTTCCAGTTCTGAACAGGACGGTAGTAGCCGGTAATGCGGCTGTAGACCTCGGCGTTGCCGCCGCAGATGGGGCAGGTGAAATGCTCTCCGGCCAGATAGCCGTGCTTCTTGCAGATGGAATAGGTGGGGGAAATGGTGTAGTAGGGCAGACGGTAGTTCTCGGCAATCTTCCGTACTAAGGCAGCGGCAGCACGCCAATCAGGCAACTTTTCGCCCAGGAAGGCGTGGAACACGGTGCCGGAAGTATACAGGGTCTGCAGCTCGTCCTGCACATCAAGGGCGCTGAAGATATCCTCAGTGTAGCCAACAGGCAGGTGAGAAGAGTTGGTGTAGTAGGGATCGCCGCCGGCCTCTGCTGCGGTGATAATGTCGGGATAGGACTCGACATCGTGCTTTGCAAGGCGGTAGGAGGTGGACTCTGCGGGAGTTGCCTCGAGATTGTAGAGGTCGCCGTAAAGCTCCTGATAGTCGCTGAGGCGCTCGCGCATGTGGTCAAGGACCTGCTTGGTGAAGTCCTGGCATGCCTTGGTGGTCATGTCGGAGCGGATCCACTTTGCGTTCAGGCCTGCCTCGTTCATGCCGACAAGGCCGATGGTGGAGAAGTGGTTATTGAAGTTGCCGAGGTAGTACTTGGTGTAGGGGTAGAGACCTGCATCAAGGAGCTTGGTGATGAAAGTGCGCTTGATCTTAAGAGAACGAGCGGCAATGTCCATGAGCTTATCGAG
>JAZUDA010000343.1:0-8047 GCA_045639455.1 Clostridia bacterium
GTGAGTCCTGGAAAAGCTGAAGGAAGATTGGAACAAAATCGCGATGAAACGGAGCGGTAATCAAAGAATCGCGGCCGGCGTTGGAGTCGTTGCTCTGGTTATCGGTCCTTATGCTTAATCAATAAAATAATACTTACAACGATACATTAAACTGCCAAACAGCCAAGGGTATGAAAGGAATAAGACCCGTCAAATGTTTTCCAATACAATGATGAGTATTGAGACACTCCATAGGATACCTAACACAAGCACAAAATGAGATGAACGGCCAAGGCTGTCCATATCTGATACCCCCTCTGTCCGAAACAGAATATGCTAAACGACATCATAGAGTTGTTGCCACAAGACAAAAGACTTTGGACTGCTATTTTGATGATGATTCGGATTACCAGAAAGCACGGCGAATAGGGGCGGGGTCACAGGTCTGAGCCATGCGGTCCGCCAAAAGCTCCAACATGCGGATTTTCTGTTCCGCGTAGGCAGGATCGCCGTAAAGGTTATGGTGCTCTCCGGGGTCGGCAGTCAAATCATAAAGCTCGCTGCCGGGAATGGTCTCTTGCTCCGTGCTGTGTACCTTGACCAGTTTCCATTTGCCATCGCATACCATGGTCAGAAATGCAAGAGGATTACGATGATTAATGTTGGAATTATAGAACTCGGAATAAACGCTTTCGCGGTGATGGTCCGGGGCGTTGGAATTGGTCAGCAGAGAAAGGAAGGAGCGCCCCTGGTAGGTTATCGGGGGTTTGATTTCCGCCGCTTCGCAGAGGGTAGGGGCCAAGTCAACCATCTCAATCAGTGCATCGCGAGTTATGTCTGTCAGAATATGATTGGACCAGTGAATGATGAAGGGAATGTGGACGGCGTTTTCGTAGCAGTAGGGACCCTTCAGGTAAATACCGTGGTCACCCAGGGATTCGCCATGATCGGAAGTGAAAATGATAATCGTGTTCTCATACTGGCCGATTTGCTTCAGGTGGTCTACGATACGGCCCACGTTATCGTCAATCTGGTCTACCATGGCCCAGTAGGCTGCAGTCAGATAACGGTGGTCCCGGTCTGTCATCTCTTCATAGGGAAATTGACCGGGCGTGTTATAGGCACCCTCATAATCATGCCGCTGGAAAACAGACTTGGAATCCAACTCGCCGGGAACATAGTCGGGGAGCGGAATCTGATCCAGAATCGGCAGATACCGCTCCAGATATTCCATAGGCGGGTCAAAGGGATGGTGTGGGTCGTAGCAGTTCAGGGAGAAGAACCAAGGCTGATCCGCGTCCTGCTGATCAATAAATCGCATGGCTTCATTGAAGCACCAGGTTGTCTGGGAATATTTACCGGGCATACCCCTCTGCACAAAACGACAATCGGGCAGATTCTCTGTGTGGAAGTCAATCCCCTGGCTTGTCAGCCAGGCAGTATATTCGTTGCCGACCCAGTTTCCCTTGCCGGCACGGGCGGGATGGTGGGACCAGGAGAAGAAAGAATAACCGTCATCAATCCGACGTTCTCTTTCGGGGGAAACGGACGGGTGGCAGGCACTGATGTGCAGCTTGCCGGACAGACCGCAGACGTATCCGTTATCGGCAAACAAACGGGGCAGCAGGTATTCGGTATCGGGAATGTCCTGGCCGTTCTGACGCACACCGCAGGTGCGGGGATACCGGCCGGAGAGAAAACTGGCTCTTGCGGGAGCACAGACAGGAGACTGGGAATAGGCATTTGTCAGACGCACGCCATCGGCAGCCAGCGCATCAATATTCGGCGTATGGGTAAATGTGTTGCCATAACAGTTCAAAGTATCCCGGCGCTGCTGGTCAGAACAAATCCACAGAATATTGGGACGACGACTCATTTCAGGCAGACCTCCTTTAAAAAAACAAATCAGATTGATGCTGGTTTGTTATTTAGAGAGTTTTTCAACGTCAGAAGGCATCTTCATTGCGCTGTGAATCAAACAATGTGTAAACTGATGACGCGATACCCGCTTTCAACTCGCGTCCGTTTTTTATCGACACATGTTTTTTGCATTCTTTTGACAGTGCCAAGACCTGCTTCCACATTTTCAAATGGTCCAAAGCAAGTCGAATGAATCCACCGCATGCGTTGCAGTCAGGCGCGCCTCGTCCGCGTACGTGCTTCTACTCATCTCATAAGAGTTGACAATCCCTTGATAATTCAGCAGCATCACCGAAATCATCACAGCGATGATTACCCGCAGAATCAGGCAGGAAAAAAATACTTTTCAAGCCGTGCTGTTTCCATAACGTCACACTTTCCTCACTCTATTCATCATCACTTATGAATATTTTACCATCTGTGATTCCCGGCTGTCAATCTGCTTTCATAGCAGTCAGCTCAAATGTGCGTGTAATAAAAAACGATAATACAAGACTTCTATTGATACCTTCATTCAGGAGAACATTGCTGCTTTCATCCGGAACCAGAAGTCCATGGACGAGTGGGATGCTTTCGTAGCTTCCTTCAACGGCATGAATCCTGTTAAGGTTGTAGCCGAAGCCCTGGCCAAGTAATTACGCTCAGGCTTTCCTGGCACCGTTCCTTCGGGGACAGTGCTTTTTTAATATTCACCTTGGCGAGAAAAACATCAACAGAACCATTGAAAATTTGAAACTATTACGAAAATGAGGGCGAGAAATCGTTCCCGTCTGCATTATTCTAATTAACTTTCCGTCCTTCAAGGCGCCAATGTTGAATTCCGTCGGCGCAGATGGCGGCGTGTGAGGCTTTCCCGAATCGCGGGGCCGGCAGTCTGAATCAGAATAACAGTGATTAGCACAAGCCCCTGGAAGGCATTCTGAATGTCTACGCTGAGCCCGATGGAAACGATGATATTATCGATGGTAGCATAGCTGAGCGCTCCGAATATTACGCCCAGAATATTACCGCGTCCGCCGGCCATGTTGACACCGGCCAATACCACAGCCGCGATTGCATACATTTCATAGCTTTGACCGGTGGAGGCAGGCGTTACATTGCCGATTTTGCACGCCTGAAGCAGGCTGGCAATTCCGACCATGGCACCGCTGAGGATGAAGACCGATATTTTAATCCATGTTACGTTAATGCCGGAAAGGCGGGCGCTTTTTTCATTGCTTCCCACCGCGTACACGCTTTTCCCGTACTTGGTCTTTTGCGAAACAAGGATCAGCAGGATTGCTACAATGAGGAACACAAAAAAGATATAAGGGAATTTCAGACTGCCGACACTCAATTTGCCATTGCCGAATTGCATCCGCAGGGCATCATAACAGCCTGTCTTGTCCTTGATGAGAGCGAACTGACTGGAGGAAGAACCGCTGACAGCAGGTTCGATTTTCCGAACGACGGAAAGCGTCAGTGAACGATAGATGAGCATGGTGCCCAATGTGACAACAAAAGGAGGCATTTTGCATAAGCCAACCATTACACCGTTGATGAAACCGCAAATGATTCCGGCCAGGATTGCAGAAATCACCATCAGCAAAATCGAATTCGTCAGGTTGAAAACCATAATGCACACGCCGGTACATAGCACCAATGCGCTGCCTACGGAAAGGTCAATCTGTCCGGTGATGATGATGAATGCCATTCCCAATGCCATCGTGCCGATGATACAAGTCTTCTGACTACCCAGGATGGCAGAAATATGGCCGAAATTAAAGGTGTTTCCGTTCGCTTCGATTGTTACGGCATAGGCAGCCATTATGAACAGCAAAACGAAGATGTAGCTATACTGACTCCATATGCGGCTTACTACTCCGCGCAGGCGCTTCTTATCCATGTCATTTTTCCTCCTTAGGCCTCTCAACAGCATTGGTGGAATAGAGCATTACATTATGCTCGTTGACCTCGCTGCGCGGTAGTTCTTTTACAATGCGTCCTTCGTAAAAAATGATACATCTGTCTGCTACCTTGCGTATTTCAGGGATCTCCAATGTATTGATGATTACAGTTTTACCGCTTTTTACGAACTGCAAAATCAGCTTGTAGATTTCCTCCTTGGCGCCAATGTCAACACCTTGTGTGGGGTTGTCAAGCAGTAGGATATCCGCCCCGATATTCATCCACCGGGCAAGGAACACCTTTTGCTGGTTACCGCCGGAGAGGGAGGAAATGGAATCACTGCTGCTGCCTGTTTTGATATGCAGTCGCTGTTTCTGATCGTTAAAACGCTTAATTTCCCTTTTTTTGTGGATAAAGGGGGCTTTACGTTTGCTGATTTCGTGCTCGGCCAAATAAAAGTTTTCAAGTATACTCAGGTCGGGAACAGCACTGTTTTCCTTGCGGTTGGCAGGCAGCATACCAATAGAGTTTTTCATGAAACGGACAATGGATCCGTTTTGTTCCTTGCCGCGTACACACATGCGTCCTCCCGTAGCAGGGAACACGCCGAACATGGTTTGCATCAGTTCAGAGGCACCGCAGCCTGCCAGACCGGTAAAAGCGACAATCTCGCCTTCACGCACTTCAAGGCTGATATCGTTGAATCCATTCCCACAGTAGTGCTCCAAAGTGATGATGGGGGCCCCGTGTTCACGCGGTTCATATACCTCGCGGTCCATGTATTGCATCCCCACCAAATCACCGGTAATAGTATGCGGATCGGTATCGGCAATACTTCCGCTGGATACAAATTCACCGTTGCGAAGCACAGTATAGCGGTCCGCAATGGAAAAAACCTCAGGCATTTTATGTGAAATAAAAATAAAAGATTTTCCTTCATTACGCAGCCGACGCAGGATGTCAAACAGACGTTCGATCTCGTTACTGCTCAGCGATGTCGTCGGTTCATCGAGAATAAACAATTTGGCATCCGCGTTCAGCGCACGGCATATTTCCAGCAATTGTTTTTCGCTTGTTTTCAGTTCCGACACCATTGCATCGGGATCGATATCCATATTGAGGGATTTGAATAACTGACGTGTACGGTTTCTTTGTTCTTTCTGCCGGATTATTCCCAACGGTCCCGTCAGTTCACGGCACAAAAAAATATTATCGGATACTGTAAGATCATTTATCACATTCAATTCCTGATGGACGAACGCGATGCCGATTTCCTCCATCTGGCGGATGGTTGGATTCGGATAATTTTTGCCCCAAAAACGGATTGAGCCCTGATCGGCAGGGATTACACCGGTCAGAATATTCATCAACGTGGATTTTCCTGCACCGTTTTCTCCGAGCAGGGCATGGATTTCACCCGCCTCAACAGAAAAATGGATATCCGTGAGTGCTTTGGAACCACCGAAGCTTTTGGATATGTGGTTCATCTCAAGAATTGTCATTGATGGCTTCTCCTATTGATATGTTCAGGTATAGCTTGCGAACCGATTGCCGTGAAGAAAAAGCCTGATGCCGCAAAAACAAGACTGCGGATGCGGACCATAAGCCCCGCATCCGCTGATTCGACCGTTTTGGGTCGATAGACAGTAAAGATTAATGTCCCTGGAAGCCTTCAATGTCAGCGGCGTTCGTGCGATCTACGATGAAGACCGGCTCATAGGAACCGGAACCCGCTTCAAAATTCCAATTGCCTTCCACATAGTCCACACCGTAGTCGATGACTGTCTGCATCATCTTGGGGCTGAAGGACACGCTCATCATGTCGTCGAAATACTTCAGAGACAATTCGCTCCGGTCATCTTTGCCGGACATCACGTTATACAGTTCCTGCATACCGCCAATCGCGGAGATGTAGCATTCCATGGCTTCCAAATCAGCCAAAGTATCGGCAGAAGCACCGGTTTCCAAATAGTTCATGACACCGAAAGTCATTTCGTCATCCATGGAATAGATAAACAGTCTTCCGGCGTTCGCCTTTGCGGTAGCTACGATTTCGTCAAACTTCTGTTCAATATAGCCATAAGCACCATCTGCAGACCAGTTGCAGACAAAGGTATAGCCGTTGAAGATACTGTCAAGATCTTCCTGTTTCCAGATTTCTGCGGTCTCGAATTCGCCGTTAAGCATGTCGGAATACTTGAGTTCTCCGCGCAGAAATTGCTTGAACCCTTCTTCGCGGCGGGTGCATACGGTAGCGTTATCGCCATAGAGCACAACAACCGTATCTCCGGCTTTCATGCCGTTTTTCTGCAGCCAGTAAGCGATGCCGGCACCGCACTGCCAATTGTTGCCGGAATAGTTCAAAGCGGCATACTCTTCGGTTGCCTCAATAATACGGTCAAAAGAAATGAAAGGGATGCCTTCAAAATAGAGGGCTTCCTGACCGGCTTGGGCGGAATCGTCCAGCGCCATCATCACAACAATGGCGGCGTCGCCGTTCGCGATGATGGTATTGCACTGGTCTACCTGTTCTTCACCGGACGAAGCTGGAATATATACAGCCTTGTATTTCCCTTCGGAATTGATTTCCATCGTCTTGGCCTGGGCATAGGCGCCGGCCTGAGCGGTCCATCCGTGGTCAGGGGTAGGTCCGAGTACGTAGATGGTCTTATTGTCCGCCAACGCGCTTACGATACTCAAAGACAGTACCATACACAGAACACATACAAGAGCAATGATTTTTTTCATGTTTGCCTCCCTAAACAAAAAAGATAATCGAAGTGAATGACCGGAAATATTCGTACGTTACAGCCTGGTTGGAGATAAGTGTTATCCTGCACATTCATGTTGATCGTCTTGAAAACGAGCTCCGTTTTCTAAAAAATATTATAATAATGTTCAACAATATTGTCAAATCAATTCTATGATGCCGGGGAATATGTGATTTCGTCTGTAGGGGAGCCATATTTAGGCCCCATACGATAGAAGTGTCCCATTTATCGGGGTACGGTCAATCAGTTAACGATAGCCCCTTAAAAATAACAGGAGCCTATCGATAAATTATAGGTGGGGAAACCGGTATCCGGCACGGATTATTACTCAAAACAGGGCTAAGTTTCAGACTCTTTCATAATAAAAAATCGGAAAATCCTTGTATTTCAATGGCTTTTTGAAAAAAGAAAGAACGCTTATTTTCTATCAAAATAAGCGTTCCACAATGGTGGAGGTGAGGGGAATTGAACCCCTGTCCGAAAACCCACAAATACAACTTTCTCCGAGCGCAGATGATCTACTGAATTTCCCTCGGGAGAGCGCCGGTCAACAGGCTCGGTCCCTCAGTAGCTTCATGGTGCCGGTACGCCGCAAAGCTTAAGCGCACCCGTTCTCCACGTTAATGACGCCGATGACACAGTCCGTGGACGGCTGTGGTCGACGCGCAGCCCTTAGGCCGCGAAAGCGTAGTTATTATTGTCAGTTAATTTTAAGTTCCCCGTTTTAACGTGGCCAGGGTCCACGGCTCGCTTATCATACCTGCGACGATCCCCGTCGAAACCAGAACACCCCCGTGTTCCGGTAAGGCAGCTTACTGAAGGCTGCCCTTCATGGCACGGTCGATTTCGCGCTTTGTATCGCGTTCGGCCATGGCATCGCGCTTGTCATGGAGCTGCTTGCCCTTGCAGAGGCCAAGCTCCAGCTTCATCCGTCCGTCCTTCAGGTAAACCTTGAGGGGGACAAGAGCAAAGCCCTGCTTCTGCACCTCACCTGCCAGCTTGCGGATTTCATTCTTGTGCAGTAGCAGTCGTTTCGGGCGCAGCGGATCCCGGTTGAAGATATTGCCCTGCTCGTAGGGGCTGATATGCATGCCCTCCACGAACACTTCCCCGTTGCGCACCAGTGCGAAGCTCTCCTTCAGGTTGACACGCCCCTGCCGCATGCTCTTGACCTCGGTACCGCAAAGCTCGATCCCGCACTCATAGGCCTCAATCACGAAATAATCGTGAAACGCCTTCTTGTTCTGCGCAACCGTCTTGGTTCCCTTTTCCTTCGGCAAAGATGTGCCCCCCTTTCCTCGACGAATTTGCGGATGAATTATATCATAATTGTCTCATCATTTCAACAGAAAGTTGCGTTTGCCTCCCGAAACGGGTATAATTGTTCCCATAAATTCAGGAGGTATCGACATGAAGTATCTGTCTGGCAGTGAAAAAAAGGTGATTTGTTCCACAAGTTATTATGTAAAGGAAGGTTTACCCCTCCTTTA
>JAZUDA010000344.1:0-1651 GCA_045639455.1 Clostridia bacterium
GGCGGTTGAGCCGGAACATATTCTGCTGGGACTGGTAAAGCAGGCAAACGGTGAAATACAAACATTGCTGGCAAGCGCAGGATACGACAAAATCCAGCAGGTGATTATTGAGAAAAAAGGCCGCGGCGGTCGTGAAAGCCGCAACAGTATCGAAATCGGCCCCGGTGCGCGGCAGATTTTGGAAAACTGCGTCCGTCTGGCGGCGCAGATGGGACATGCCGTTATCGGAACGCCCCATTTCTGGCTTTCCATTCTGTCGTTGGAAGGCAATCTGGCCCTGACGATTTTGCGGGAGCTGGAGGTTAACACACGGCTTCTGGAGGAGGCAGCCCGCCGCTCACTTCAAAATGTGGGCGAAGACGGCAATGAAGAAAAGCAAGCCGGTTCCGCCTCCATGCTGTCCCAGTACGGGCGGGATCTGACCCAGGCGGCGGCCGATGGCGAGCTGGACCCCGTGGTAGGGCGGAAAGATGAAACCGAGAGGGTCATTCAGATTCTCAGCCGCAGGACGAAAAACAACCCGGTTCTGCTCGGCGAGCCCGGTGTGGGCAAGAGCGCCGTTGTGGAAGGCCTCGCACAGCGCATCGCCTCCCGTGACGTGCCGGATACGCTGCTGGATTATAAGCTGATTTCCCTGGATATGGGCGCCATGATTGCAGGCAGCAAGTACCGGGGAGAATTTGAGGAACGGCTGAAAAATACCATGGCGGAGGTTCGCCGGAACGGCAAAACCATCCTGTTCATTGATGAAATCCACAATCTGGTCGGCGCCGGAAAAGCCGAAGGCTCCATGGACGCCGCCAATATTCTGAAGCCTGCCCTTGCACGAGGAGAAGTACAGTGCATCGGCGCCACCACACCTGACGAATATCGAAAGACAATCGAAAAGGACGGCGCGCTGGAACGCCGTTTCCAGCCCGTTCAGGTCAGGGAGCCCAGCTGTGAGGAAGCGCAGCAGATTCTTTTCGGACTTCGCAGCCGGTATGAGGATTTCCATCATGTGGCCATCACGGACGGAGCCATCCGTGCGGCGGTCACCCTCTCCGACCGCTACATTCCGGACCGTTTTTTACCCGATAAGGCCATTGACCTGATGGACGAGGCTTCTTCCCGGGTGCATCTGTCCACCTTTACCCCCATGCCATCCACTGCGGAACAGGAGGAACGGCTGAAAGAGGTGGAGGCCGAAAAGAAGGACGCCGTCAGCAGGCAGGATTTTGAAAAAGCGGCAAGCTTCCGCGATGAGGAACGCCGTCTGAAAGAAGAACTGCAGGCCATCCGCGCCGGCTGGGAGGAAGAGCGTAAGCTGAAGAGCGGCTGTGTGACGGAGGATGATATCGCGCAGATTCTTGCCTCCTGGACCGGCATTCCCGTAAAGAAGATGACCGAGGCGGAGACAGCAAGACTTCTGCGGCTGGAGGAAACGCTCCACGGCCGCGTAATCGGGCAGGTGGAAGCCATTTCCGCCGTTGCCCGTGCCATCCGCCGTGCCAGAGCGGGCCTTCAAGATCCCAAGCGGCCAATCGGCTCGTTTATCTTCCTCGGCCCCACAGGTGTGGGCAAGACCGAGCTTTGCCGTGCGCTCGGCGAAGCGGTTTTCGGTGATGAAAATGCAGTCATCCGAATAGACATGTCCGAATACATGGAAAAG
>JAZUDA010000345.1:0-1978 GCA_045639455.1 Clostridia bacterium
GTTCCGGGACCGGTTCCGTAATGTGGACCTGCTGATGGTGGACGATATTCAGTTTATCGCCGGACGTAACAGTACCCAGGAGGAATTTTTCCATACTTTCAATGTGCTGCATGCCGCGGGGAAGCAGATTATTATGACCAGCGATAAACCCCCGCGGGAGATTGCCCATTTGGAGGAACGGCTGTGCAGCCGCTTTGAAGGCGGGCTGATTGCCGATATCCAGCGGCCAGATTTGGATACCCGCGTGGCGATTCTTCGCAACAAGGCGGAGCGGGATAACCTGGTCTTCCCGTCGGAGGTGTTGACCTTCGTGGCGGAAAAGGTGGATTCCAATATCCGAGAGCTGGAGGGCAGCCTGACAAGGATTCAGGCGTACGCTTCCCTGTGCAACCGTCCGGTGGACCTGGCGCTGGCGGAGGAGGCCATGCGCGAGGCTGTATCCCGCAGGGAAGCCCAATCGCTGACTCCGGAGCAGGTGCAGGACGCGGTAGCCCAGTACTATGGCACAACCCTGGAGGCACTGACCGGCACCGGCCGCAGCCGTACCGTAATGGTGCCGAGACAGGTGGCCATGTACTTGATTCGGGAACTGGTGGGCCTGTCCCTGCCACGAATCGGCGAATGCTTTGGCGGCAAGGATCATACCACCGTGATGCATTCCTGCGATAAGGTGGCGGCCGCTCTTTCACAGGATGAGGAGCTGGCCGTGGCGGTCGACGATATCCGCCGCCGCCTGAAGGATGTTCACTGAAAACGGGAGGAATACCGATGTACGAAGTTGAAGAGCGTCATCTGCGAAACGGTTTAACCCTGTTGGCCTGCCGCATGGACAATCTGCACTCCATTCAGATAAATGTGTACCTGAAAGGCGGCTGCCTGTACGAGACGGAAGAAACAAACGGCGTGGGGCATCTGGTAGAGCATCTGATGTTCCGGAATATGAACGGCCTGGACCGGAATTCCCTTTACCGGGTGCTGGACGGCGCGGGCGCGAGGATGCGCGGGCATATTTACCGGGACTGTGTGACATTCAATATGAAGGTGTCTCCCAACCATTTCGATGAAGGCATGGGCATTATCTGCCGCCTGCTGGGTCCGGGCACCTTCCGCCCGGAAGATGTGGAAAAAGAAAAAGAAGTGGTCTGCCGTCAGGTTGAAAGTACAGAAGATACCTTTATGGATGACGCCCAGCGCCGCTACTGGCGCACGCCTGCCGGAGCGTTCAAGCTGCGCGGTACCACCGTCAGCATTGAAAACATGACCTGCGAGCAGGTGCAGCAGGAAAAAGAAAAAATGTTTGCCTACAACAATGTCCTCGTGGTGATGACCGGCAGCTTCACGCCGGATATGCTGGATAGCCTGGCGCGCAGGCTTGACGCGTTCCCTGCGGGACTGCGGTCGGAGCCGGTACAGCTGATGCCGGAAGGCTTCCTGTCCCGCGATGAGGAAAGCACGATTCTGCTGGAGGAAAAGCGGGACCGGGCAACCGTGCAGCTGTCCTTTGATATTGATGATACTATCCTCTACGATACCTGGGTGCAGATTCTGTCCTCCATCCTGGGGAACGGCTCTTGCTCCGCACTGCTGTCCTGTCTGCGGGATGAAAAGGGCTTCACGTCCGATATTTATACGGATATTGAGCAGATTGGGGCGTATCGCCGCCTGACAATCAACTATCACGTGGGCCAGAAGGACCTGAACGAGAGTCTGTCCACGCTGTTTACGCTTCTGGCGAGGGCGCGGCAGTACATCGGCGAAAACATGCTGCGCCGCGTGCGAGTCTTCTTTGGCGATAATCTGCACTTTATGTTTGACCACGCCAACGGCGTAAACAAGTATTTGGCCCGCTCTTGGCTGAATGACTCCGTTGATCAGCGGGATTTTGATACGCTGGATCAGATGTACCGGGATACCACCACGGAGAATATTCAGGATACCGCACAGACGCTGCTCCGGTCCGAAAATATGTGGGTTCAAG
>JAZUDA010000346.1:0-10172 GCA_045639455.1 Clostridia bacterium
CACTTTGACAATCCACGTTCCTTTGGGAACCGCTTCGGCAGACAGAAGGGCTGGGAACGCCCCTCGGATGCAGCCGAGCCGGAGAACATGGCGCAGCCGGAGCAACTTTCCGGCAACCAAGTCCCCGGCAACCAACTCACATTTATTCCGGTTTCGAATGAAGAAGCGGTTGAAATGGGCATGCCGAAAGAGTGGATCGAAAAAAGCAGAGGATAGTTGCCGGGAATGTTGCCGGTTGGTTGTCGGGATGGTTGCCGGAGGCAGGAAAGAATCAGGTGTCAAAAAGCATTGAAATACAAGGATTTTTTACAGCATGATGCTATACCGGCAACCAAAGCAACCAAGAAAAGTGAAAAAAAGAAAATCATATTTCAGAGAAGCATCTTAGTGCGGCATATAAAATAAAAGTCTTTTGAGGCTGGTTGCCGGACTTGGTTGCCGGCCCTGTCGGGGGAACGGGTTTTCCTTTCCCTCTGTCGGGGATTTCCAAACGGAGGATTCACAGTTAATATCAAAATCAAACAAATGGAGATGACTACATGTTTAATAGAGTCAATCAAGCAGATAAGACGGAATTAGAGCCAATGACGCAGCTCGTCAAGGTACCCAGAATGACCCTTACAGTAGAAGAACTGGCGGAAGAACTGAATATATCGTCCCCTACAGCATACAGTCTGGTTAAGCAGGAAAAGTTTCCATCCTTTCATATCGGGCAGCGTATCCTGATCAACCGTGCCGGATTGCAGCGTTGGATTGACGAACAGTGTGAAAGGGAATCAGCATGAGCAGAGATTGAGCCATATTTCTAAACCAAACAGAAAAAAGTCTTGCCCCACGGAACAAAGTCTGCTATCATCAACATGGGAGCGATTCATATCACTCCCATTCTCCTTGATAACTGAATGACTGACAATTCCACGGGACATTTTTAATTTTTAGGAGGTATAAGAATGTCCCAGAGAAAACTTACCAAGCGAACCGATGGTCGGTTCAAAGTCAATTATGGAACCAAACAGTTCTACGGGAAAACCAAAAAGGAAGCAATACAAAAAAGAGACGAGTATATCGCTTCTGAACGGATGGGGCTTGACCATGGAATTTCGGAATGCTCTTTTCGTGATTATGCTCTGAATTGGGTTTCCGTGTACAGAGATGCTTGTGGGAAATCCCAACAGAAGCAGTATATGTCCATGGTCGAATTCGTCGCCGAACAGCTTGGCAACAAGCCAATCCGGGAAATAACCGCAACCGAATTGCAGAGAACAGTCAACCTTCTGACTGATTATTCTTCATCGTATGTCAGTAAGTTCCTGACAACCTTGCGTGGAATTTTCAAAACTGCCGCAGCCGAAGGAGCCATTCTTCGAAACCCTATGGACATGGTGAAACGGCCCAAGTGCAAAAAGACGGAAGGTCACCGTGCTTTGGAGCCATGGGAGCGGGAATTGATTTCGTCTACATGGCAGGAGCATGAGTTCGGGCTGGTCGCCATGGTTATGCTTTATGCCGGACTTCGCAGAGGTGAAGCACTGTATATCGATGTCGATCGTGATGTCGATTTCGACAAACAAACGATAGCGGTGAATGGCGCGGTATCCTTTACAGAAGGGAATCAACCTGTCGAGACGGATGGCAAGACAGAAAACGCCCGGAGGATCATTCCCCTGGCGAGGCCATTGGCCGACGCGCTTCGCGGGCACCATGGTCTTCTGTGTTCAAGGCAAAGCGGAGAACTGATGTCCCACTCTTCCTTCATCAGGAAATACAATTCCTACCTCACTTTTCTGGAAACGAAGCTAAACGGCTGCCACAAAAGGTGGTATGGGAAAACCAAAGAGCATAAGCGCATGATTGCCAATGGCGAAGAACTTCCGCCATGGAGAAGCATCTCAATCCAATGCCATGATTTTCGTGTGGATTTCTGCACAAGGTGCTATTTTGCTCGCATTCCGATCAAAACGCTGCAGGCATGGATGGGCCATGCTTCAACGCAAATGATTATGGAAATCTACAGTAAACTGACAAAGGAAGAAGAGGAACGGGATGCAGCGCGTTTTGTAAATCTCATGGCACAGGATGGGCAGCGGGAATCACCCGTTTTTGTCTCGGCGGATGGGCTGAATAACCCAGGAGAATGTTGCACAAATTCCGCTTTTTTCTGAACCGTTTTTGAACCGTTTTGCCCCGTAAAAATGGATGAAAATAGGTGAAAACAGCTGTGGAGCAACTTACTGGCATCAAAGGGAACCTGTAATATGCGCGGCATGGCATGCTCAAAAAAGTCAGCAAATATAACAAAAAAAGCTGCTTTTTTCAAAGCAGCTTGCTGGTGCGCCATCAGGGACTCGAACCCGGGACACCCTGATTAAGAGTCAGGTGCTCTACCAACTGAGCTAATGGCGCATACCGTTCGCTTGGGAACGATGTATATTATACTCACATTTCAAAAAATGTCAACACCTTTTTCAAATTTTTCTTTATTTTTCTTTTTCGGTGAAAAAGTGTTGTTTTTCCTGTATTCTTTCCGTCTCCGGTTGCAATCGGGGCAAAAAAAGTGTAAAATACTTCTTTGAAAAAAACGCTTGGAGGAAAATTATGTTTGCTGTCATCAGTGCAATGCCGCTTGAAATGGAAACCCTGCGTGATGTGATGCAGGACTGTGAGAAGGTCGAGGGTACCCCCTTTGACATGGTAATCGGTACCCTGAACGGAAAAAAATTGATTACCGCTATCTGCGGCCCCGGCAAGGTGAACTCCGCGCTCTGCACGCAGGAGCTGATTCTGCGCCACAAGCCGGAAGGGATTATCAATACCGGCGTGGCAGGGGCGCTTGCCTCTGACCTGACCGTGGGTAACCTGATTATCGGCACCTACGCCGTTCAGCACGACATGGATACCTCTCCCCTTGGTGATCCGGTGGGCTATGTTTCCGGCGTCGGTATGGTCCGCTTCCCCTGCGATGAAAAGCTGGTTTCTGTCTGCGAGGCCGCGCTGGCCAAGTTGCCCGAGCTTCACGGCCGCCGTGGCGTGATTGCCTCTGGTGACCAGTTTATCTGCTCCTCTGAAGAGAAGAACCGCATCGTCAGCCAGTTCGCCGCCGACTGCTGCGAAATGGAAGGCGGCGCGATTGCCCACGCCTGCATCCTGTACGGTATGCCCTGTGTGTTTATGCGTGCCATGTCCGACCAGGCGGACGGCGAAGCAACCATGTCCTACCCCACCTTCGCCCGCATGGCGGCCGACAATACCGTAAAACTGCTGACTGAAGTTATGAAGGCCTTATAACAATAAGAGGAGATGATCACTTATGATCCGTCAGTCCGCGTTTGAAAACGCTTCCCGCCTGCTCAAGGGCGGCCTGCATTGCCACACCACCCGTTCCGACGGTGCCGGTACGCCTGAGGAGGTCATCGCGCTACATGAGGAAAACGGCTACGATTTTCTGGCGATTACCGATCACCGCAAGTATAACTATACCAACTTTCTGCCCGGCAGCAAGCTGCTGATTGTGCCCGGCATGGAGATGGACCGCAACATTGCCCCCACGCACAAGTATCACTGCTTCCACACCGTATGGATTGGCCAGGAAAAGCAAAACGGCAACCCGTACGAGCAGGATCAGGTTTTCGAGCGCGGCGAGGTCGCCGGTCAGGAGGAATTCCAGCCCCTGCTGGACGAGGCGAAGGCAGCGGGACAGCTGACAATCTATTGCCATCCCCAGTGGAGCGGCACCTTCCCCCGGGAGTTTGACAAACTCAACGGCTACTTCGCCATGGAACTGTGGAACAGCGGCTGTGCGATTGAAGACGGCATTGACGTAAACAATGGCTTTATCTGGGATGATTTGCTGATGCGCGGCCGCCGCGTATACGGTGTCGCCACCGATGACGGCCACGCCATGCACCAGCACTGCAAGGGCTGGGTCCGTGTGAATGCCGAAAAGAACGTGGGCAGCATTCTGAACGCTCTGGAAAAAGGCGATTTCTACGCCTCCACCGGCCCCGAAATCTATGACTTCTACATTGATGACAACAATGTTGCCCACGTATCCTGCTCCCCCTGCAGCAGCGTACACTTTATCTGCGCCGCCATGGCGACCCGCGTCCAAAAGAACGATGACGGGGCTCCCATCACCGAGTGTGCCATGTATACCGCCGTGCCGGATTACTTCCCCTACCTGCGTGTGGAAGTGACGGACGCGCAGGGCCGCGTTGCCTGGAGCAACCCCATTTTTCTGAAATAATATGCGTATTTCCCGCATTTTTGCGTGGATTTATTCATGGCGCTTTATTCTTTGCATTTTGCTTGCCATTTTGGCGATTCTATGATAAAATGCGAAGTGGTGAATAAAATGCGCCGGAGGGGCCTGCGATGACAATTGACCGACATATTTTTTTGATTGGGATGCAGAACTGCGGAAAGAGCAGTCTTGGCAAACGTCTTGCGCAGCGCATGGGTTTTTCCTATGTGGATACGGATTTGGCGCTGGCAGATGCCGTAGGCATGACGGAAGCCGAGATTCTTGTCAAGTATGGCGAGGCCGCATGGCATAACGGTGAAAAAAATATTCTGCAGAGTCTTGTACTCCGTTCCCCGTGTATGATTTCCACCGGCGGTGATATGCCGCTGGACGAGGAAAACCGGAAAATCATGCGCAACCACGGCATTACCATTCTGATTGATCGGCCCATTGAATCTATCATGACCGGCATCCGGATGGAGAAGCGGCCCATGTTTCAGGTAAACCGGGAGGATATTCCGGATGTCTACCGTCAGCGCATCGATACCTACCGTGCCGCGGCAGACCTGGTCATGGACAACAGCCACGGTTTTCAGAACGGATTGAATACACTGGAATACCTGATTACCTCAGAACTTCGCCGTCTGTCCTCCCAGCAAGAGCGGCAAGAAGAAAACGATATGGAATAATTTCCAATAAAACAGCAGCGAGCGGATTTTCCGCTCGCTGCCTTTTTCTTATTCGTAGTCTCTGCGGGGCAGGTCGATTTCCAGCCGGGCCGCCGTTTCCTGCAGCGTATCCAGCGTTCTGACAATCTGCTCCGGCGTATGCTCGCTGATTACGTTAAAGCGGAGCCGTGCCTTGCCGCGGGGAACAGCCGGGTACACCGCCGGCGGTACAAAGACACCCGCCCGGCGCATTTCATTGCTGAGACGGAAGGCATCCTCATCCCGTCCTACCAGTACCGGAATAATAGCGGTTTCCCCCGCGAGGCAGATATCCAGGTGACGTTTCCGGCACTCCGCGGCGAAGCAGTCGATATTCCGGTGAAGGTTCGCCACAATCTCCGGATGCGCGCGCAGGGTCCGAATGGCCGCCAGCGTACCGCCTGCCAGTGCAGGGCTGACACCGACGCTGAATACAAAGCCGGGCATATTGTACTTCATATACTCAATCAGGCAGGCCTTGCCGGCAAGATAGCCGCCACAGGTACCCAGGCCCTTAGAGAGCGTACCCATCTTGATATCCACGTCATCGGGCGCCAGGTTGAAATATTCATCCACACCGCCGCCGTGCTCGCCGATTACGCAAGCGCTGTGTGCCTCATCCACCATCAGGAAGCAGCCATATTTCTTCTTCAGCGCTACAAATTCCGGAACGGGTGCGATATCGCCGTCCATGCTGTAGGCGCCTTCGATAACAATCAGCACTTTTTCGTAATATTTCCGCTGCGCGGCAAGGATTGCCTCCAGCGCCCTGGTGTCGCTGTGCGGGAAGGCCTTCGCAGGGGACTTGGACAGCCGGCAGCCCTGCTCGATGCTGTTGTGCGCCAGCGCGTCATACAAAATCAGGTCGTTGGGGCCGCAGAAATTGCCCACGAAGGTCACATTTGTTGAATGGCCGCCCACGCAGACAACGGCGCTCTCCGTATGCTTCCAATCCGCGATTTCCTTTTCCAGCTCCTGATGCAGCTTCTTTTCGCCGGCCAGCAGACGGCTGCCGCTGGCGCTGGTGCCGTACTTGTCGATTGCCGCCTTGGCGCCTTCGCTGACTTCCTTCCGGCCGCTCATGCCTACATAGTTATAGCTGCCGAAGTTCAGCACTTCCTGCCCTGCCATCATGGATTTGTCCAGCAGCGGGCTTTCGTGGCAGACGAAATAGGGATCGTCGTCGCCGCTCATGGTCAGGGATTCCTGACGCGCCTTGAAATTCAGATATTCCGGCGCGTCCTCAAAGCGGGTAACGGGCTTCATTTCACGCCGTTCCGCGGTGTTCTTTTCCGTTCCGTGGCGTTTTTCCCAAATCAGCTCCGCCAGATCGTTCACCGTGGTGCAGCGGGCGTACTCCTCACTCTCAATCAGCACGCCGAACCGTTCCTCCGCCTTCATGGACAGGGCAAGAATCTGCAGGCTGTCGCCGCCCATTTCCTCTACCAAGGAGGCATCGTTCCGTAGCGCCGCAGGATCGATTTCCAGCGTCTTCGCGGCCAGTTCGTGAATCTCCCGCCGCAGCTCCTCCATTCCCCCAATCGTGGGAGCGGTGGCTTCCGCGCTCCGGGCCGTCCCGGTCAGTGCCAGCTCCGTCAGCTGCGTCTGCACGTCGGCAATCATTTTCTTCAGCGCCAGGCGCTTCACCTTGATGCCGTTCACCATGGGGAGCGGCGTTGTCATAGCAACCGCGCGGGTCAGCTTTTTCAGCACGGGCAGGGTCGCGTTGATTTTCCGGACCTGCGCCGCCAGCTTCTCCATCGCCTCCTCCTCCGTGCTGTCCACGCAGGCGACCAGGGTAATATCCTCATACAGGCCCTGCTTCGGGGTGCCTAAAATGCTGAACTGCTTCACGCCCGTCAGCGCGGCGAAGCGTTCCTCCAGTTCATCCGGGTACACATTTTCCCCGCTTTCGTTCACAATGACATCCTTCGTGCGGCCCACGATGCGGATATGACCGTTCTCTTCTTGATGAACCACGTCGCCGGTCGCAATCCACCCGTCCTCCGTATCGGGCGGCAACAGCTTGCCGCCCACCAGACGGCCCGTATGGATGCTTTCCCCGCGGATAAACATTTCCCCGGTGTCGGGATCGGCGCCGTTGGGCTTGACGCGGTATTCCAGATTGGACAGCGGCTTGCCCACGCTGCCGCTGACCCGCTCGTCCCAGTTCATGGAGGTTTCAAAGCTTGTCACAGCGGTCTCCGTCATGCCGAAGCCACAAATGGTATAGTAGCCGATGGCGTTGAGAAACTCCAGCGTTTCCGGAGGCGTATGCCCACCGCCCAGCACTATGGAATCCACATGCGTGCCGAACAGTTGCCGCTGTACCTGGGGGAAGAGGACTTCCCGCGCCAGCTTCAGACCCGCCTCCGGGTCCTCCGCCTGACGTACCTTGCTCATCTCCAGCCCTTTCATAAAGGCCGCACGCTGTTCCTCCGGCATGGCAGCGGCGCGCTTTTTCATGGTGGCGACGATATTGTTGGCCAGAATCGGCACGGAAATAACCTGCCCAACCTCGCATATCTGGCAGGTATGAAGGATGGTCTGCGGCATGCGGTCCTTCAGGTACACGGTAGTATACCCCAGGAAGGAGCACCACAGCAGGTTGGCCACAAAGCCCAGCACATGATGGTAGGGCAGGAAGGCCAGCGTGCGGCGGGACACGTTATCAATCAAGCGGTGATTTTCCTGATAAATCAGTTCACTCCCCAGAACCTGGTTCGCCAGTGCCTCGCCGTTATAGGTGAAAATCCGGCTGGTGCCGGTGGAGCCGCTGGTGCACATGGCCACCCATTCGCCCCATTTTTTCACCTCAAATCCGTTCACACGGGGGCAGGCGAACAGTTCGGCAGCGGAAATCTGCCGGGTGCCTTCCGGCAGGGTGCGCTTCCCCCCGGTAATAACGGCATGGCAGCCGGCCTCGCCCAGCATATAGGCCGTCATTTCCTCCGACAGGTCGGCAGGCAGCAGCACAGCGTTCTTGCCGGCTCGAACCAGGCCCCAGAACGTGGGGAACCATTCCTTGCAGGTGTCCATCATAATGGCGCAGCGGTCGAACCCGTCCAGCGCACTTTCCAGATAGGCGGCATAGTCGTCCGTCATTTTTTCATACCCGGCGAAACTGAGGGTGCGGATTTCGTCCCCTTCCAGCCACATAGCAGCGTCCGCCTCGCCGTGCAGACAGGTCAAATGAAAAATAGTTTCCAATGATTTACGCGCCCGCAGCGTTGCGCAGTCGCGGAGAATATCCTGATGATTCATGATTGTTCATCCTTTCGCACATGGTAATACCCCCGAAGAATACGGGCATTCATGGAAAAAGGCAGCAAAGTATGCAGCCATACCGCCAGATGCTGATCCGGCTTCGCGATACGGATCCGGAACGGTGTACGGGCTTTCGTCATCCGACGATACAGTTTTTTGCCCAGCACATCCGGCAGGGAACCGCCCGCCTCGTCCCGCGCAATCACGGCACAGGCGGCATCGCAGTTTTTCTTATAGGGTGACTGATCATTTTCGCCCCGGGCATGGACCCTTGTCCTCTGGCTTCCGCCCCGGTGATCGCCGGGCTCCACCAGCGAGACCTGCAGACCGAAAGGCGCCAACTCCATGGCAAGACACTCCGCGTAGCCCTCAATGGCATGCTTGGAGGCGGTGTAGGCGCTCTGGAACGGAATCCCCATCAGGCCGTTGATGGAGGAGAAGAACAGCAGCTTGCCTTCCCGCTGCCCACGCATGACAGGCAGGGCGAGGCGTGTCATTTTCTCCAAGCCGAGGAAGTTGGTCTCCATCACCCGGCAGTACTCGTTGTGGCTTGTTTCCTCACAACTGCCCAGTACCAGAATCGCCGCGCCATAGATGAACACATCAATCCGAGGCGAGACGGCCAGGGCCTTCTCCGCAAAGTTCACGCAACTGCCATCATCTGTCACATCCAGCGGAATGGATATGATATTGTTCCCAGGCAGTTGTTTTTCCGGGTCAGCAAAAGACCTTGCTCCGGCGATTACCTGCCAACCGTTGGCCGCGAAGGTCAGTGCCGTATCCCGGGCCAGCCCACTGCTGGCACCGATGATCCAGACTGTTTTCATCATGTAATTCTCCTCCATGCAGCAAAAATGATTGCAAAAAAAGAAACTGCAAAGGGATTTCGCGGATTGAAAAGCCGGTACAAAACATAAAAAAAGACGCGTACCCGGCAGGTGCCCGGCAGGAAGCACCCTCGTGAATCATAGCATACTCATATGGGTATGTCAAACTTTTCGGTTACATTCAAACAGATGACCCGTCAAATGAAAATCATTTTCATGTGTGTCCGCCTGCTCTGAAAATCCTTTTCTTTTTCGGAATTTCCCTTGACATTTTTTTCATCATTTTTTATAATCCGAATATATAGTCTTCTGCGTTTTCCGCGCATGGGCCTATCACGCGAAAAAGGAATGTTTCAATGAACGTTTATGTCATTCGGCACGGCCAAACCTATACGAATCTGAACCGCTGGTTTTGCGGATGGTACGATGTATCCCTGACCCCCAAGGGCGAGGAGGACGCCGCCATGGCAAGTCGCCTTCTGGCCGGCATCAACTTCGACCGAATTTACGCCAGCGATTTGCTGCGGGCCCGGCAGACGGCACAAATCGCTCTGCCAGGGTGTGAACCTGTTCTCCGTCCCTGTCTGCGGGAGATGTCCGTTGGTGCATTCACCGGCCACCCTGTCACGGAGATTGAGCAGGAATACGGAGAAACCTGTACCTACTGCCGCACCGCACGGGATTTTTCCCCGGTCGGCGGCGAAAGTCACCAAATGCAGTACGAACGGGTAATCGGCATTTTCCCGGAGCTGGAATCGCTGGAAAACGTGGAGAATGTGGCCGTCTTCTGCCATGAGGGCACGGTGAAATGCTTCCTTTCTTATGTACTGGGCTATCCCATTGACCCCACCCGGCTGAGGGTGGATAACGGTTCCGTCAGCACGTTCAGCTATACTGACGGAAAATGGCGACTTCTTTCCTGGAACAAGACCGAATAACGGAGGTGCACGACTCTTGAGCAACACAGTCATCAATCGCCCCAAGTCCGCCGGGAAGCTCCGCCGCACGCTGCGGGAATGCGTCAAGTACCGCGGGCTGCTGATTCTGCTGATTCCATCCTTCATCTGGTTCATTCTGTTCAAGTACGCCCCCATGTACGGCGTTGTGGTCTCATTTAAGGATTACAAGGCC
>JAZUDA010000347.1:0-2871 GCA_045639455.1 Clostridia bacterium
CCGCCACATGAAGAACAATTACTTCCGTGGCGACAACTAAACATTGCTTTTCCATCGGCTGCCCCATATCGGGCAGCCTTTTTAGTACATTAAAACAGTCTTTATTTTATTTTTCTATTGACGCAGTCCATTTACTATGGTAAAATAAACTCATCAAAGAGCATTCAGGAGGTATTCCGGCATGGAACGCAAGCAACGGAAAAACGGTCGTCCCGCCATTGATGAGGAGCGCAGGGCCCGTACCGGCCAGCTGATTCGCAAATACCGCATTGCCGCCGGTATGGATCAGGCTGCCCTGGCCACCGTGCTGGGCTATACAAAGACCGCAATCGGTAACTGGGAGCTTGGCCTCACCCGTCCCGATCTGGACGTGATTCCCATCCTTTGCCGCCGGCTGCGTATTCCGGTGAACGAGCTGCTGGATATGGACGCGGAGGTCTGTCTGCCCGCGGAGGACCGGGCGCTGCTTTCCTCCTTCCATCTGCTGAACAAGTATAACCGCAAGACGGTCTGTCAGCTGATTGACCGTCTCAGCTTTGCCCAGGATGAGGAGATTCGCTCCAATCTTCGCCGGCAGTACCGCCCCATCTCCCTGTATGAGGAGCCCGCGGCCGCCGGTGTCGGTACGCCTATGGTGAGCGATGGTAGCGGTGTCACGGCCTACGTGCGCGCCGATACTCCCGGGAACTGCCTGATTCGTGTCAACGGCCGCAGTATGGAGCCCGTCTACCCTCACAATCGCTATGTGTATGTGGATACATCAGCCGACGTTGGCATCGGCCAGGTCGGCATCTTCATTGTGAACGGCGAAAGCTACATCAAAGAGCGGCAGGCCGATGGTCTGCACTCCTACAACCCCCGCTTCCCCACCATTGTGCCGGGGCCGGATTCGGTTGTATCCTGCTTCGGTCGGGTGCTGGGTCTGGTGGAAGAGGATGATTTGGCCACCGGTGAAAAAGCGGAACAGGTGGAGGCGGCCTTCTGCTGACAGGCCGGGTGCGTCATGGCAAAAAAAGACAGAATTTATGTCAAGGTAACCTCCGATTTTGATGCCACGGGCTACATGCAGCCACGGCTCATCACCTGGAACGACGGCCGTACCTTCCCCATTGAGCGGGTGAAGGATTTTCGTCCTGCTTCCAGCCTTCGGGAGGGATTGAACGGAGACTGCTATACGGTCATCATCCGTGGTGAGGAGCGTTTTCTCTTTTTTGAGCGGACGGATGCCATGTACGCCTCCCGGTTCGGACGCTGGTTTGTGGAGAAGGCCTGAAAATGTCCACCTATATTGCCATTGATCTGAAAAGCTTCTATGCCTCCGTGGAATGTGTGCAACGCCATCTTGACCCGCTGACCACAAACCTGGTGGTAGCGGATACGTCCCGTACGGAAAAGACCATCTGCCTTGCCGTATCTCCTTCCCTGAAGAGCTACGGCATCGGCGGCCGGGCCCGGCTGTTTGAGGTCATTGCCCGACTGAAAGAGGTCAATGCCGCTCGGCTTGCTCAGGCAATCCGGGATGGAAAAACAAGCATCGGGCGCGGATTTGCTTCTTCTTCCTTTGACGATATCGCGCTGAAAGAGGACTCCTCGCTGGAGGTGTCCTATATTGCCGCGCCGCCCCGTATGGCACTGTACATGGCCTACAGCACCCGGGTATATAACATCTATCTGAAATATATCGCCCCGGAAGACATTCATGTATACTCCATCGATGAATGTTTTCTTGACGTGACAAAATATCTGAAAATGTATCGCATGACAGCGCAGGAGCTGGCCATGACCATCATCCGGGAGGTACTTTTTACCACCGGCATCACCGCCACCGGCGGCATTGGCACAAACCTGTACCTGTGCAAAATCGCCATGGATATCGTGGCCAAGCATGCCACGCCCGATAAGGACGGCGTGCGCCTTGCCGAGCTGGACGAGGCTTCCTATCGCCAGCTGCTGTGGGCGCATCAGCCGCTGACGGATTTCTGGCGTGTGGGTCCGGGCACCGTCCGGAAGCTGAACGCCCGGCAGCTGTACACCATGGGCGATGTGGCCCGCTACTCCCTGCAACACGCGGATACACTGTACAAGCAGTTCGGCGTCAACGCGGAGCTGCTGATCGACCATGCCTGGGGACGTGAAACCTGCACCATGCAGGATATCAAGCAATACCGTCCCTCCAGCAACAGCCTCAGCAGCGGTCAGGTGTTGCCCTGCCCCTACGATAAGAATAAGGGCGCGCTGATTGTGCGGGAAATGGCGGATCTTTTGGCCCTTGACCTGGTCAAAAAGCATTTGCTGACCGATCAGCTGACATTGACCGTCTGTTACGACCACGACTACCCGGAAACTTATACCGGCCCCATAGAGCCCGACTTTTACGGCCGGTCGGCCCCCAGACGTTCCCACGGCAGTATCAATATGGATGCCGCCACCAATTCCGCCCGAAAGATTATCGATGGTCTGACGGCGCTGTATGAACGTATCATGCACCCGGAGCTGATGATGCGCCGTCTCTACATCGGTGCCATGCACGTAACACGGGTAGAAACAGAAAGCCGCCAGCTGGACTTTTTCACCTCGGTGGACGAAATCGAATCCCAGGCACAGGAAAGTGCCATCCAGCAGACGCTGCTGTCCCTGCAGGCGCGCTTCGGCAAGAACGCGGTCCTGAAGGGCATGAACCTGGAAGAAGGTGCCACCACCATCGAACGGAACGGACAGGTCGGCGGCCACAAAGCATAGAAAAGGAGGGAACCCCATGAATCCAAAGCGTTGCCCGGAAGATTACGCGGATATCATCGGGCTGCAGCCCCCCGACCCGCCCCATCCTATGAACCGGCTGAACCGTGCCGGGCAGTTTGCCCCCTTTGCGGC
>JAZUDA010000348.1:0-4623 GCA_045639455.1 Clostridia bacterium
ACGGGCTCAACGCCCTGAGCCGTCTGCCGGAGCTGCCCCTGCTGAAGGAGCGGGACGTGATTACGCCTCACCCGGGCGAGGCCGCCCGGCTGCTCCAGACAGAAATCGTCAATGTCTGTGATGACCCAGTGAACGCCTGCCGTCGCCTGAATGAGCTGCTTGGGTGCGTGGCCGTGCTGAAGGACGCCGTCAGCCTTGTGACCGATGGCATGCATTGGGGGTTGAACAATCGCGGCACGCCCGCCATGGCAAAAGGCGGCAGTGGGGACGCGCTGGCAGGCATCATCGGTGCGCTGATGGCACAGAAAAATCTGCCGATGACATCGTTCGACAAAGCGTTGCTGGGCATGGGGCTTCATGCCCGTGCCGGTGAAAGGCTGGCTGCCCACATGGGAGAAGCTTCTCCCACAGCTTGGGATCTCGCTTGCGAGCCTTTTGAATCATAACAATTGCATCTTTTGGATATTCGTTGTATAATATCAATATTGACATGGGCTATACGCCCGCCGAAAGGATGGTATTGATTATGGATCTGCAGAAAATCATTGCTGATGTAGTAGAAAAGCTGACCAAGGACGATTCCCTGGTGAAGACCTTCCTGGCCAACCCCGCCAAGTTCCTGAAGGACAAGTTCGGCATCGAAATCACGGACGAGCAGGTGCAGGCCGTTGTGACCGCTGTCAAGTCCAAGCTGAATCTCGGCAAGGCCAGCGGCATTTTGGCCAAGCTTGGCAGCCTGTTTGGCAAGGGCAAATAAGGCCGTCTTCATACGTCGGGGACTGAATGTTTCCCGACGTTTTTTATACGGTACGGAAACCTTGTCTTTCCGGGGATTGACTTTTCCCGCGATAAAGCCTATAATGCACAATGGTTTCCAAGGAGATTTACAGGAGGATTAAGATAATGAGAACTACCGCTACTACCGGCCCTATTTTCGGTATTGTCGGCGAGGATGAGGGCATTCGTCTGATTGCTAAGGCAGGCTATGATTGCCTGGACTTCGGTCTCGGCAGCCTGACTAAGATGGACAGTCCCTGGCTGAACCCCGATTACAAGGAGCACGCTGCCCATATCGTGGAGCTGTGCAAGGAAAACGGCATTTGCGTCGGCCAGACTCATACGCCGTTCCTCTTCCGCTGGGAAGACCCCGATGATTTCAAGAATATCGCCATGCCTAACACCATTCGCTCTCTGGAGGTTTCCGGCCTGCTGGGCGCCCCCATCGCCATCGTGCATCCCCTGCATCATCTGTGCTATAAGGATTACGGCACCATGGAATACAAGCAGAACATTGATTTCTACAAAGCTCTGCTGCCCTACGCCAAGGAATATAATGTAAAAATCGCCCTGGAGAATATGTTCCAGTACGACAACAACGGCGTGACCATTCCCGATATGTACGCCGATATCGATGAATTCAAGCGTGCCTTTGACGATCTGGGCAATGATCCCCAGTTCGTCGCTTGTGTGGACGTGGGCCACTGCGGCCTTGGCCGCTGCTGCACCGCCGGCGATATGATCCGTGCCCTGGGCCATGACTATGTCCATGCCCTGCACGTACACGATAACGATAACCAGAAGGACCGTCATACCGTTCCCTACCTGGGCACCATGGACTGGGACGATATCTGCGCCGCCCTGAAGGAAATCAAGTACGATGGCGATATGTGCATGGAAGTGCTCGGCGGCTACTACAAGCGCTTCACCGACCCCGAGCTGCTGCTGGATGCCATCCACTTCGCCAATCGGATTGGACGCCACTTGGCCAAAAAGATTGAAGAATAATCCGTCAAAACACCAAAGCCGGATGCCTGCCAGGCTTCTTTCTTTTTATGTGGTTACATATTGTCCAACAGCTCTTTGGCACGCTTCAGAACAGGCACTTCCCTGTTGTACACCAAAATGCCGATAGGAGTATCCTTGCAGCGCTCATACTCTGCCATGGCTTCCTCGTAGGTCATCTTCAGCGTGGACAGGCGAAATTTTTCGATTTCATCCTGCGTCATGCTGGTTTCTCCGAAGGACAACACCCTGCACAGGAAATAATGGTTGATATTATGGCGGTGAATCAGGTTATAATAATCGCTGACAATCCCGATTTTTGCCAAAATCTCCACATCCGCGCCCATTTCTTCCTTCAATTCCCTATGAATTGCCTCTTCCGGACTTTCACCGGCCTCGATGCCGCCACCAGAGGTCTCAATCAGCGTTGCCTTGCCGAAGCGGTCATGCTCCCCCCGGTTGCAGCGGACGAAGTAGAACATTCCATCGTCATCCGCCAGAATGCTTCTGGCAATAGGGCGGTCATGATCCGTATAGGTCATGGGCCAGGAAATATCCTGCAACTCCAGGTTCAGTTCGTCAGGCATACGTTCATACCTTCTCTTTTGTTTTATTGTCGTGATACAGCTCCGCCAGCCCGCCGTGAGCGGTCTCCCGGTATTTTTCGCTCATGTCCTTGCCCGTGCGGTACATGGTATCCACCACGTCATCAAAGGAAATCCGCCGGGTGGCGAACAGGAATCGGGACAAATCGCCGGCGTTCATAGCGCGCAGTGCCGCCACCGCGTTGCGCTCTATGCAGGGAATCTGCACCAGACCCATGACAGGGTCGCAGGTCAGGCCCAGATTATGCTCCATAGCCGTCTCCGCGGCAAACTCAATCTGCCCGATGGACAGCTTGCTCAGGTACGCGAACGCCGCCGCCGTCATGGAACATGCACTGCCGATTTCCGCCTGGCAGCCGCACTCCGCTCCGGAAATGGAGGCGTTGGTGCGAATCACATTGCCCACAATACCGGCAACCTCCAGCGCATCAACGATTTCCTCCTCCGGATAGCCGCGGAAATACCGCAGATAATACAGCACGGAGGGCAGTACACCGCAGCTACCGCAGGTCGGCGCTGTGACAACCACATGCTCGCTGGCACTTTCCTCCGCCACGGCATATGCGAACGCGGCGATGGTGCGCTCCATGGAAATGTCAAGCGACTCATTGTAGCAGCGGCTTTCATATAGTTTTTTTGCCTTTCGGGTCAGGCTCAGCCCGCCGGGCAGACAGCCTTCCGCCTTCAGTCCGCGCTGAACGCATTCCTCCATGGCATGCCAGACGGTGAGCAGATAATCCCGGACATCATCGTCCTCGAAATATTCCACATATTGTTTCAGGTCCATATCGTGGTCCTGACAGAAGTGAATAATCTCGGTAAAGTTTTTCTGCGGGTAGACCTCCGCGTCCTCGCGGAAGCTTTCCCCCTCCACCTGCAACGAGCCGCCGCCGATGGAAAGAACGCGAACAGTCTTCGGCGCTTGCCCCGGAGGCATCACTTCAAAATCCATGGTATTCGGATGGGGCAGATTTTTTTCCGTTGTGTTCAGGGATATTTCCACGTTGGGCAGTACCGTTTGAATGGCTTTCTGCGTGCCGTGTCCGGCGCCCGTTGTCGCAAGAGAGCCATACAGCGTTACCTTGCAGGAAGCACCGGGGTATTTATCCCGGATATAGATGGCGGCACGGTAAGGGCCTACCGTATGGGAGCTGGAGGGGCCGTTACCGATTTTATAGACTGACTTGATGCTTCTCATGGACAATAATCCTTTCAAAATAGGATTTTTTGACATTATAGCACATTTTGTTCCCGTTTTCCAGTAAAAAAGTAGAGCTGCTTATCGTCCGTTCGCTCGAAGATATGCCCTAGGGTCGTTGCACAGCGGCAGCAGAACGCCGTAGTCCATCGCCTTTTTGACCTGCTCCGGTGTATCCGCGGGGGTGCAAACGAGGGCGATGCCCAAATCCCTGTACATATTCACATGGTTGTCATCCAGCATATTGTATGGAATACAGATGCCCCACATCCGGGACAAGGAGCCATCCTTGCCGGGCTTGAAATTCTCAATCCACGGCCAGTCATGAGGCGCACTAATGACCCGTTTCCCCCACCGTTCGGTAACGTAGTCCACAATATTGCAATCCACGCAGTTGAACACGCACCGCTCCATGAAATTCGTCCGCTCCAGCAGGGGCATAACGCTCTTCACCGTTTCAACGGTATCCGGCGTTACCTTGAAGTCGATATCGAGCAGAATATCCTCATGCGGCTTCATGGAATCCAGGAACTGCTCCACGGTAGGAAGCGTCAGGCCTTCAAACTGCGGCCCGCGGTGAACGCCGAAGTCCAGTTTTTTCAGTTCCGCCAGTGTATGGTCGCTGACGAGTCCTGTACCGTTTGAGCAGCGCGCCAGGTTATAATCATGGCAGACAACCGGTACGCCGTCCTTCGTGGTGTACACGTCCACTTCAATCAGATCCACATTCAGGTTTACCGCTTCGCTGACTGCCAGCAGCGTGTTCTCCGGATACACGCCTGAGAAACCGCGGTGGGCACCGATGAACACTCCCTCCCTGGAAAGTAGCTTTTCCAGCTTGGTCACAGGTCATTCCTCCATTTCCTTCGCGAATTGGCTGTTATACAGCTCCGCGTAGAATCCGTTCTTTGCAAGCAGTTCGTCATGCTTGCCCGTTTCCACAATACGGCCGTCACGCATTACAAGAATCAGCTCCGCCTCTCGAACCGTGGACAGGCGATGGGCCACAATAAAGCTTGTATGGCCTTCAATCAGCTT
>JAZUDA010000349.1:0-3592 GCA_045639455.1 Clostridia bacterium
CTGAAAGCGTTGTCATCGGCATTCCGGCGTTGCCCTATTTCGGCGGCCGGATTGAAGAATTTCTGGGAAAGAACATCAAGGCAGGCCGCGTGAAGGCGGAACAGGACGGGATCGAGCCCGTTTCCTCGGAGCTGGGCCATATTGACGGCGCGTGCCTGATTTGCGGTACGGGTTCCTCCATCAACATCCGCCGCGGAGAGGAAATCTCCATGATTGGCGGCTGGGGCTACCTGCTGGACGGCTGTGCCAGCGGTTTTGTGCTGGGCCGCCGCGCCTACCGTGCCGCCGTGCGGGAAAAGGACGGACGTGGCCATCCCACGCTGATTACCAAGCTGATTGAGGAACGCATTGGCATGGACGCGGCGTTCCATCTGCCCCAGCTGTACGATGGGGGCCGTGCCTATTTCGCCTCCTTCGCGAGCACCGTCTTTGAGGCCCGACGGATGGGGGACGAAGTGGCGCGGCAGATTTTCGATGACTGCGTGGGCGATTTGAGCGAGCTTGTCTGGGCATCCCACAAGCAACTGGGCGACCATACGCTGGTGTTGGCGGGCGGCATCCTGCAGCATTTCCCGGAATACGAGGAGGCGCTCAAGGGCTCCTCTCCAGCCGGTGTGCAGATGATTTTCGCCCAAAACCCGCCGCTGCTGGGTGGCGCGGTAGACGCCATGTACTACGCCGGGTACGAATGCACGGAGGAGTTCCGGCACAATTTCCTGACGGATTACGAAAAGGAACTGACAAAATAAAAAAGACAGCCGTCTGACAAAAAAGTCAGGCGGCTGTTGCTTATTCTACCTCAATCTTATCCCGACCGAAGGTGGAAACAAGACTGCTCATCGTATCATTTTCCTGCTTCTGCTTCCGGGGATCCACGGCGGATTTGGCGAAAGCCTCAAACCCGTGAACGCCCTCGGACAATCTGCCCGCGATGCCCAGAATAATCTCCTTCTTGGCGGGAGAATTCAGCTTATTGATGAAAATGTCGTTGCCGCTGTCCGCGTCAAAGCTGAGGCGCAGCACACTATCCTGAATGCCGGCAAAGCGGCCCTTTCCGGCAAAGGTGAAGGCAACGGGATCCGTCTTTTTCAGCTCCTGCAGGATGCCTGCCCACAGTTCCTGCCCCTCCAGCGGGACGGCCGGGGCAGGGGGAGCGGCGGGAATGCCTTCCATGGCGGCAGCGGCGCCGCTTTTTTGCTGCGGGGCGGGACGGAAGCTGCCTGTGGCCATCATGGCCTTCGCCTGCGCCAGCTCGCTTTCCAGCTGATCCATCCGGGCCAGCAGGGCGGAAACATCCTGCTCCTCCGGGACGGAGATGGCCTTCAGTGCGGCCACCTCAACCGCGGCGCGTGGGGAGGAGGCATAGCGCATTTCAGCCTCCACCTTCAGGAAAAGCTCCATATCCCGCAGCAGTGCGGAGGCGGGGAAGTCCTTGGCCTGGGCGATATAGGCGGCGGCATCCTCTTTTGTAACATCCAGCAGGGCACCCAATTCCTGCGGACAGGACTGGGCCAGCAGCAGGGAACGCAGATGCTGTGCCATATCGCGGGAAAAAACCTGGGGCTCCCGGCCGGTACGCATCATTTTGTCGATCAGCGTCATGGCATGGGCAGCGTCGCGGCTCTTCAGCGCGTCACCCATTTCAAACAGCACCGACTTGTCGGAGGTGCCCAGAACGGAGCGAACCAGCTCCTCCGTCACCGTCTGCCCGTAACCGAGACACATATCCAGAATGGATAGGGCGTCACGCATGCCGCCTTCCGCGGCGCGCGCGATGGCGGCAAACGCGGTGTCATCACCCTGTGCGCCCGCACCCTCGCAGGCCTGCCGCAGATGAGCGGCAATCTGATGGGCGGGAATCCGTCCGAAGTCATACCGCTGACAGCGGGACAGGATGGTGGCGGGCAGCTTCTGCGGCTCCGTGGTGGCGAGGATGAACAGCACGTATTCCGGCGGCTCCTCCAGCGTTTTCAGCAGTGCGTTGAAGGCGGCGGAGGACAGCATATGCACTTCGTCGATGATATAGACTTTTTTCTTGCCGTGCTGGGGCGGATACTGCACCTTTTCCCGCAGCTCCCGGATTTCGTCCACGCCGTTGTTGCTGGCGGCGTGGATTTCCTTCACGTCCAGGTTGGCGTCGGGCAGGAGCCTGCGGCAGGATTCGCACTCGCAGCACGGGTCGCCATTTTGGGGATTTTCACAGTTCACGGCCCGGGATAGAATCCGGGCAATGGATGTCTTGCCCGTGCCCCGGCTGCCGCAGAAAAGGTAGGCATGGGAGGTGCGTCCCGCGGAGATTTGATTCCGCAAGGTTTTTACGATGGACTCCTGTCCCACGATTTCCGAGAAGGTCTTGGCCCGCCATTGACGGTACAGTGCCTGATATGCCATATCAATAGCCTCCGTATAAGCCGTTTATTTTTCCGTGTTGCGATAGATGCCGTACCACTTCTGCCACTTGTCCAGGGAATAAACGTGCAGGTTGTAGCCGGCCAGGTCGAACCAGTAGAAGGTGGCCTGATTGGACGTGCCCTTCCACATGGTTTCTGTATAAGGCGCGGCGGAGGTGGGGACGCCGATGATGGAAATCATCACGCCGCCGTCCGGGGGCGTTACGTCAAGTCCGCGCTCCGCGATATAGGTGGTGTACCACCGGGTATGGAAGTTGTTCATGCCGCAGTGGATGGCCAAGGGATAATCAATGTAAGGTGCCAGCTCTCCCAGGAACTCCGCCGTAAACCCGAAGTCCCGCAGCGTGCCGACATACATCATGATATGGTACCCGCCGCCCTGATGGTGGATGGGAATACAGTCGCCCACCTTCAGCACGGTATACCACCGGTCATAGGGCACATTTTTTACGCTAATCAGGCTGTCCTGCTCATCCTTCATGGCGCTGATGGCGGGCAGACGCTTCATGCCGGCGCTGTTATGGACATAGCGGATGTAGCCGATGCAGTCAAATCCGCCCAGGTATTTCTTGGCAGTACTGTAGTAGTGGCTGTTTTGGGAGGCGAAGCGGGGCTTCAGCAGGGAGGAAATGTTGCTGCCCGCGAACAAGTAAGGCGCGCCGTATTCCAGGGTGGATACCGCGTTGCCGCCGCAGGCCGTATTGTAGGCGTACAGGATGGGGTTGTCCTTTTCCAGCAGGGAGAAGGCGATGTTCAGGATTTTCTGGCTCTCAATCCGGGCAATTTGTGCCTGCAATTGCCCCAGCGCCTCGCTGGTCTTGCTGTTTTCCGCCAGCCGGTCGTAGTGAATGTAGCCAACGGTATCGCCCACGCGCACACGGGCGAATTCTCCGTAGAAGGCCTCTACCGTGACAACTTCCAGCCGGCTGACCTGCGCCACGGTCTCCGCGTTGGCCAGGGGATAGCGCAGCAGCGTCACGTCACCGCGCAGGTTGGCCTCAAAGGCGGCCACCTCAAAGTCGGCCTCCAGCGGCGCCAGCAGGCCGGATTCAATAAAGAAGCTTTCGCCGCCGTAGGCCACGGTCAGGTGATCCCCGTCAAAACCGGTGACCGTAAGCGGCGTATAGGGCAGCAGCGTCTGCGCCACGGCGGAATGATAGCAGGGGGTAACGCACAGGTCA
>JAZUDA010000350.1:0-4787 GCA_045639455.1 Clostridia bacterium
CGCCTATTTCCGCATTATGGGCTTCAGCTACCTCTTCTTCTGCGGCAGCAGCATCCTGATTGCCATCATGCGCTCGGTGGAGAACACCGCACTGGGGCTGAAGGTATCACTGGGTGCCTTTGGCGTCAACATTGTCCTGAACGCGATTCTGATTTACGGCCGTCTGGGCCTTCCCGCCATGGGCGCGGAGGGCGCCGCGCTGGCGACGCTGGCGGCCCGGATGCTGGAGTTCTTCATTGCCGCGGTGTTCGTATTCCGGCGGGACGAGCGTCTGCGCCTGCGGCTGTGCCATCTGAAGGAAAAGGGCGGCGAGCTCTGGCGCGACTTCCGGCATGTGGCTGCGCCCGTGATTTTCTCCGGCGGCAGCTGGGGCATCGCCATGCTGATTCAGACAGGCATTTTGGGCCGGATGGGTGCCACGGCGGTGAAGGCCAACGCGATCGCCACCACCCTGTTCCAGCTGCTGAGCGTGGCGGCCTATGCCACGGGCAGCGTTTCCGCCATCGTTATCGGCAAGGCAGTGGGCGGGGGCGATCTGGACGAGGTACACCGTGACACGCGGATCCTGCAGCGGCTGTACCTTGTCATTGGTACGGTGACGGGGATGGCCATCTATCTGCTGCGGTCGCCCGTGCTGTCCCTCTACGGCGACCTGACACCCGAAACCCGCTCCATGGCCATGACCTTCATGGCGGTACTGGCAATCACAAGCGTAGGCACGGCCTACCAGATGCCCTGCCTTACCGGCATTGTGCGGGGCGGCGGCTGTCCCTCCTTTGTGTTCTATAACGACCTGATCTTCATGTGGGGGCTGGTACTGCCTTCCGCCATTCTGTGCGCGTTCGTGTTCCGCCTGGAGCCGGTATGGGTCTTCCTTTGCCTGAAAGCGGATCAGATTCTGAAGTGCTTTGTGGCGGTGGTTGTGGTGAACCGTTACCGCTGGATCCGCAAGGTGACAAAGTAAGAGTACCGCCCGGGCGCTGCGAAAGAAAAACGCCGCGCCCGGGCGAAAATGCTTGCATTCCGGGCGTTGATGTGCTAAAATGCCCCTGTACAGACGCGATGATGGGCCCCCAACCCGGAGCGGCGGTTAATCACCGACGGCCTGCCCCCGTTACAGGGCCATTGAGCGGGCGTGCCCTCCGGCGCGCCAAGCCGGGTGGTACCGCGAACGCTGCTTCGTCCCTGCAAGAAATCAGTTTCTGCAGCGGATTTTTTATTTTCAGGAGGATGATAACAATGGCCGGCGATAAGAAACAGGAATTTGTTCAGCACATCACGCCCCGGGATGAGGACTTTTCCCAGTGGTATACGGATGTGGTTACCCAGTCCGATCTGATGGACTACACCCCCGTTCGCGGCTGCATGGCGATGAAGCCCTACGGCAACCGTATTTGGGAACTGATTCACGAGATTCTGGATGTGGAGTTCCGCCGCACGGGTCACGAGAACGTGGCCATGCCTATGCTGCTGCCGGAAAGCCTGCTGCTGAAGGAGGCCGATCACGTGGAGGGCTTTGCCCCCGAAGTGGCTTGGGTGACCCAGGGCGGTACCGAGCCCCTGACCGAGCGGCTGGCTGTGCGCCCCACCAGCGAAACCATTTTCTGCACCATGTTCTCCAAGTGGGTGCATTCCTGGCGTGATCTGCCGCTGAAGTACAACCAGTGGTGCTCCGTTATGCGCTGGGAAAAGACCCCCCGTCCCTTCCTGCGTACCGCCGAGTTCTGGTGGCAGGAAGGCCATACCGTCCACGCCACCGCGGAAGAAGCCGAGGAAGAAGCCATGACCATGCTGGGCGTGTACCGCGATTTCTGCGAAAAGGTGCTGTCCATTCCCGTCTATTCGGGCCAGAAGTCCGAAAAGGAAAAGTTCGCCGGCGCCCGCGCCACCTATTCCGTCGAGGCCATGATGCAGGATGGCAAGGCGCTGCAGGCCGGCACCTCCCATAACTTCGGCACCAATTTCTCCGTGCCCTTCGACATCAAGTACCTGAGCAAGGACGGCAAACTGGAATACTGCCATGAGACCAGCTGGGGCGTATCCACCCGTCTGGTCGGTGCCATCATCATGACCCACGGCGACGAGCGCGGCCTGAAGCTGCCGCCCAAGGTTGCCCCCATTCAGGTCGTGATGCTGCCCATTGCCGCCCACAAGCCCGGCGTGCTGGACAAGTGCCGCGAGGTGTTCGATACCCTGAACAACGCCGGCCTTCGCGTGAAGCTGGATGACCGGGACTATGTGACCCCCGGCTTCAAGTTCAACGAGTGGGAACTGAAGGGCGTGCCCGTCCGCGTGGAGATTGGCCCCCGCGATATGGAAAACGGCGTCGCCGTTGTCGTCCGCCGCGATACTTTCGAAAAGAACACTGTCGCTATTGATGATCTGCCCACCTACCTGCCCAAGCTGCTGGATGAGATTCAGCAGAATATGTACGACATTGCCCTGGCCTTCCGTGAGCAGAAGACCAAGACGGTTTACAATATGGACGAGCTGACCGCCCAGGTCAACGGCGGCTATGCCCGCGCCATGTGGTGCGGCGACCGTGCCTGCGAGGACAAGATCAAAGAACTGACCAATGCCTCCAGCCGGAACATGCCCTTCGACCAGACTCCCTTCGCGGAGACCTGCGTCTGCTGCGGCAAGAAGGCTGCCAAGGTCATGTATTTCGCCAAGGCATATTGATTTTCATACAGTAAAGCAGGAGCCGGGATTTTCCCCGGCTCCGTTTTTTGTGCTTGAGGGACGTTCGGGGGCGGCCGTCTTGGGGGCGTTTGCCCCCACGCCCCCAGCAGGGAAGCTTGTTCCATGCACCCTGTTATGGGGGACGGAAAGGGTTTTATGTCCGCGCCGGGGTATCATCATAATAAAAAAGTCGGCAGTTCATTCTGCCGGCTGTATAGGAAAAAGAAATGAACATATGTCGCAGAGGGGTCCGGGGGGCGAACAGCCACCGAGCATACGTCCTTCTCCCCCTTTCACGTAAAAAACACGGCACGGAACAGATACCGTTCCATGCCGTGTTCAATTCTATTCGCTTACTTGCCCTTGCCGCTGTAGAGCAGGGACTGGGTTTCATCGCCGGCGATGCCGTCCACGGACAGACCGTTCTTGTTCTGGAAGGACACGATGGCGGCCTGGGTTTCAGTGCCGAAGATGCCATCGGTGGGCACTACGTACCCGGCGGTGCACAGGGCGACCTGCAGTTCGATGACCGAGTTGCCCTTATCGCCCATCTGCAGCTTCTCGAAGGTGGTGGAGCCTCTGTTCTTGGAGGACTTGGCATAGCTGGAGTACAGCAGGGCCAGGGTCTTGGGGCCGGCAGCGCCGTCGGAGGTCAGGCCGTTGTTGCGCTGGAAGTCCATCACGGCGGTCTGCGTGGCAGTGGTATAGATGCCGTTCATAGCGCCCTTGTAGTAGCCCAACTCGTACAGGGAGTACTGCAGGTTGTATACGCCGGTGCCTTCGTCATAGAGACGCAGGGCGGTATACTTGCTGGGATCCACGCCGGTGTTGCCGTAGAGCAGGCGCTGGGTGGTGGGGCCGGCAACGCCGTCCACGGTAATCTGGTTCACGGTCTGGAACGCCTTAACGGCGGCTACGGTGCCGGAGCCATACTTGCCGTCCACGGAGCCGGTGTAGTAATTCTGCTTCTTCAGAGCGTTCTGCAGCTTGCTCACGGCGCTGCCTTCGTCATTCTGGCGCAGGGTGGTATAGCCGGTGGAGGAGGGGTTGGGCGTCGCGGTGGCGGTAGGCGTGGGCGTATTGATGGCACTGCCCGCGCCGCGGACGGCGGGATCGTGCAGCTTGTTGAAGGTAGCGGTGCCGGCGGCGCCGTCAGCGGGCAGGCCGTTGTTGGCCTGGGACGCCTTCAGGGCCGTCTGGGTGGCGTCGCCGAACTTGCCGGCCGCCGTGCCCTTCAGGGAGCCCAGGGTAATCAGGCGGCTCTGCAGCGCGCGGACACCGGCGCCGGTGTCATTCAGCCGCAGGGTCTGGCCGATTACGGCGGCAGGTGTGGAGGCGGTGCGGCCGTTGCCGGAATACAGCAGGTTCAGCGTCTTGGGGCCTGCCACACCGTCGGACCACAGATTGTTGCGGCTCTGGAATGCTTTGACGGCGGCCTGGGTGGCGTAGCCGAAATTGCCGTCGGCGGAGCCGACCAGATAGCCCATGGAAATCAGGGAACGCTGCATGGTGCTGACCTTGGCGCTGGAATTGCCCAGCTCCAGGTACGTCTTTTCCACATTGGGGGTGGCGGTAGGCTTCGCGGTGGCCTTTGCCGTGGGCTTCGCGGTAGGCTTGGCGGTGGTCTTCCCGCCGTTTGCCGCGGCGATGGCAGAGGTGGAATTCAGCTTTTTCAAAGTGCCCTGGCCAACCACACCGTCGGCAGTCAGACCGTTGCGGGTCTGGAACGCCTTGACGGCGGCCTCAGTCAGGTCTCCGTAGAAGCCGGTGTTGTTGCCGGCGGCCAGATAACCCAGGGAAATCAGACGGCTCTGAATGCTCTTGACGACCGTGCCGGTGGTACCGTTCTTGTATACGGTGGTGGCAGGGTTGGGGGTGGGCGTTGCGGTGGGCTTGGCCGTGCGGGCGGAGGTGGAGTTCAGCTTGTCGAAGGTCTGCTTGCCGACCACGCCATCGGGGTTCAGACCGTTATTGGCCTGGAACGCCTTGACGGCGGCCTGTGTAGCCTCGCCGAAGTCACCGTCCACGGTGCCGGTCAGGTAGCCCAGCTGCTTCAGACGGCTCTGGATGGAGCGCACCACATTGCCGCTGGTGCCCAGCTTGTA
>JAZUDA010000351.1:0-4753 GCA_045639455.1 Clostridia bacterium
CGGAACGCTTCGGGAGTTGTATACTTTTACCGAGAACGAGTTCAAGCCTGATTCGGGCGAGATTGTCTGCGATGCGTGGGATTTACGGATTGACACAGCGGACGGTCTGCTGACTATCATCCTGACCGACGCACTTGGCCGGGAGTCATATGTGCGGATTGCACTTCGGACGGCTCAAAATGGTTTGTAATTATTTTGTAAAAACAGGAGGTGGTCTGGAATGAGAAAACACAGCAATCCTTTGCTTGTTGAGCTGATGATTGTGATTCTTTTCTTTACCCTTGCCGCCTCTGTGCTGATGGAGATTTTTACAACCGCTGATAGCATTACCAGACGCACCGCTGCCGAAACAACGGCGTTGCGAGAGGGACAAAACCTGGCGGAACAGCTTTATGCCGCACCGGACGCCGATGCCCTTCTTTTGAACGATGGTTTTACGAAGTCTGAAGGAAATTGGACGAAAGAGATTGATGACATTCATATTTCTGTCATCAGTTTGACACAACAAACCGAAGTTGGGCGTCTGAAATCTTATTCGGTCGTGACATCGGAGGGGGAGAACATAATCCTTTCCATTCCGGTGACACGCTATCTACCGGAGGAGGTGCGGCAGTGAATCGGAAAAGACATATCGCAATCGGCCCCGGCGCCGCATCTCTTATTCTGATTATGGTCACATTGGCCATGAGTGTTCTGGCGGCGCTCACGTTGATCAGCGCCCGGAATGAGCATCAATTGAGCCTGCGAAGCATTGAAATCACCCAGGCGAATCATTCCCTGTACGATCGCTCGGAACGCACTTTGGCATCCCTCTCCGCTCTTGTAAATGGCGAGGAAGGCTGGAAGAAAATGCTTCCCGCCGGAGTTGGCCTCAAGGAAGACACACTTTTCTGGAGGGAAACAGACGGCACTCGTTCGCTTCAGTGCGCTGCGGTGATAACAGAGACGAATGGAAAAAAAATCCTGCAGTGGCAGATTCATCGCCTTAGCGGTGAAACGGAGGTACTATGGGACTGAACGAATTGCTTCAGGATGCCATCCGGCAAGGCGGGTCAGATGTCTTTATTATCCCGGGTTCTCCGGTTATGGTAAAAGTACAGGGTAGTCTGAAGCCGCTGAACGATAAGCGTCTGTCACCGTCCGTGAGCCGCGATCTGATCTGGGAGGCCTATTCTCTTGCCGGAAGAAATCCGGATTGCATTGACGAATACGGGGACGATGATTTTTCGTTTTCCATTCAGAACCTTGCCCGCTTTCGGGTCAATGTTTATCGACAGCGCGGCACAGTAGCGGCAACCTGCCGGGCGGTCGCGTTTGGCCTGCCGGATCCGGATTCTCTCCATATTCCGCCGCTGGTGATGCAGCAGGCATCCCTTCATAACGGCATGATTCTCGTTACAGGCCCGGCCGGAAGCGGAAAAAGCACCACCTTGGCCTGCATGGTGGACAGAATCAACAGTACCAGGGACGGCCATATCGTTACCATTGAGGATCCGATTGAGTATCTTCACCCGCACAAAAAATCTCTGGTCAGCCAGCGAGAGGTTCCTAACGATTCCCCGACATTCGCCAGGGCCCTTCGCGCCGCGCTGAGGCAGGCGCCGGATGTGATTATGCTGGGCGAAATGCGCGATCAGGAGACCATTTCCACAGCGATTACGGCCGCGGAAACGGGGCATCTTGTTCTCTCTTCGCTTCATACCATCGGGGCAGCGAAGACCGTCGACCGGATTATTGATACATTCCCCGCGGAGCAGCAAAACCAGATTCGCGTCCAGCTTTCCATGGCCCTCAAGGCTGTGGTCAGTCAGCGCCTGGTTCCCAGAAGCGGAGGCGGTCAGGTTGCGGTTTTTGAAGTGATGACGGTGACGCCCGCGGTTCAGACCATGATTCGCGAGGGACGCACCCATCAGATTGACAATACGATTTTTGCCGGGAACGGGCAGGATATGCTCTCCATGGACAGCGAGCTTCTGCGGCTGTACAAGTTGAATCAGATTGATCGGCAGACAGCGCTGACATACGCCGTTAACCCGGAGACACTCTCACGGAAAATTCAGTAAGCAACATTATTTCTTGGAAATGAGGAGGACAATATGAGCCAGCACATCAGAATTCAAATTATGGACACGTTTAATATCTACATTGACGAGCGGCAGGCGGAAAACCTGGCGGCACATTCCAAGAAAGGTGCCAACTTTCTGGCATTGCTGATTACCAACGAAGGCCGTCAGGTACCGAACTACAAACTCCTTTCCACCCTGTGGAACGATGACCGCTCCAGCAACCCGGAGAATTCGCTGAAGACGCTGGTCAGCCGTCTTCGCGCCATTTTGAACGAAATGTCCCCAAATCTGGGCAAGTGCATTGTGGCGGACAGAGGTGCGTATCACTTTGAACTGCTGCCCGATATGACCGTCGATGCCATGGAAATCATGGATATTTACCGTAAGCTTGCTACCGATGCCCTGAAGGGTGAAGACCGGATTCCCTTGTATAACGAGCTGATTAATCTTTACAAGGGCGATTTGATGCAGTCTGTCCAGCAGAATGAATGGGCGCTTGGTATCGCGACCAACATGCATAACAAATACATGACCGCTGTGTACGAACTGGTGGAAATCCTGAAAGAAAAGAAGGATTTCGCGGAGGTTTCGATTGTGACTCGCGCGGCGCTGGAGGTTGAGCCTTTTGATGACCGTCTCCATATGGAACTGATGAGCGCTCTGATTGAAATCGGCCGCACAGGTGAGGCACTGGTTCAGTATCGCCATGTCATTCAGATGAACTATCGCTACCTTGGTGTGGAGCCCAGCGAGGATCTGCAGGAGTTCTATCGCAAAATAATCAACGCCGGCCGTACGCTTGATTTCAACCTGGAGGCGATTCGTACCGAGCTCCGCGAGAGCAGCGAATACCGCGGCGCGTTTGTCTGCGATTACAGTGTTTTCAAGGAGATTTACAACCTGCAGATGCGGAATCTGGAGCGCCTGGGGTCTACCATGTTCCTTGGCCTGATTATGATCGGCGACCCGGAGCTGAGCGAATTCAGCTCACTTCATCAGGAAAATATCATGAACGGGGTTATGGAAATCCTGCAGACAAACCTCCGAAAGGGAGATACGATTTCCCAGATTACGCCCAACATGGTCGCCGTTATGCTGCCTACAGTGAACTATTATTCCGGCAATCTTGTCATGGAGCGTGTCAAGAGGCTGTTCTACCGCAAGTTCCCCAATACGAATATTGCCTTCAATTACCGTGTCGGCCCGCTGGGCAGCGACCCAAAGCCTGGTGAAGTGACCACTCAGCCGAAACTGAAGGACTGATTTGTCAAAATACCGTATTGAAGTGTCTTCACATGTGCTGTGAAGACACTTTTTTGACGCGAAAAATAGGGACAAATATTACAAAATCCTTAATTTTTTTGCGGGAGGTAAAACAAGCCGGCAAAAAACGATGTGCTCGTGTAATTGTATCGGTAACAATCAGTGAGCAAAAAATGGCGGAATAACTCACTTTTTTCGATAGCAGGCAAAATAACGGTATAATAACGGCAACATGAACCATACGCGTCAGGCGTCATAATCGGTCGATTCTGTCGCAAAAGCCATTAAAAAATATTTTTTGATGTAACTTTACAAGTAACTCAAATGTGATATGATAGTATTGCGAAAGCTGAAAAAGGCAGACCGGGGTTTTCCCTGCTGTGCTTCGGATCAGCCCCGGAAAGAAACCGGACAGGGGAACCAGATTGCGAAAATAGTCGAGGCCAAGAGAAAAAATAAAAGTTTTGATAAAGGCAGGAAAATCACAATATATGTCGAATAATACTAAGGAAAATGGGAGAATGGCGATTCACGTCCCGCGTCCGGGCATCGCTTCTCCGGGTCGGGAAAGGATCGGTTCATACGTGGTTCGGACACCCCACCCCGCACATTGCCCGCGACACTCTCATTTTGAAACAACCGTGTCGGCCGGGAGATAAATCAGCCGAAAATCGAAACTCTGCATGTAACCAAACACGGTCCGGCATGAATCCGAACAGGACATATCACCGGAACAAAGAGCAAATCATTCTCATCCCGCCCGTCAGCATGGGCAGAAGGACAGGAGGAACATATATGAAAAACATGATGCGAAAGACTCTGGCGGCTCTGCTGTGTACCGCCGTTCTTGTACCGTCTCTGACGCCGGACGCGCTGGCCGCGACGGTTCTGTATTCCAACCGCATTACTTTCCGGAATATTACCCTGAAGCCCAAGGCTACAGCCACGCCGGAGCCTACGCCTGAACCTACCCCCGAACCCACGCCGGAACCCACCGCAACCCCTGCCCCGACCGCGCCGGTCGTGACCTGGGAACGCAATGAGGACGGTTCTTTGGTGCTGGATGAGTACGGCAATCCTGTGGCCATCATTCCCGAGGGCATGACCGCACCCGTTGCGTGGGCACGGGATGAGGCCGGCCACCTGATTCTGGACGAAGCAGGCAACCCCATCATTCTTGAAGCTCTTCCTGAGGATGAGCCCGAAGCGGAGTCCGAAACCGTGCCGGAAGAGAACCCTGAGGAAGAACCCGAAACCGAGCCGGAAGAGATTCCTGAAGGAGAACTCGAAACGGAGCCGGAAGAGATTCCTGAAGAAGAACCCGAAACCGAGCCGGAGGAGATTCCCGAAGCGGAGCCCGAAACCGAGCCGGAGGAGACTCACGAAGCGGGGCCCGAAACCGAGCCGGAGGAGATTCCTGAAGA
>JAZUDA010000352.1:0-1876 GCA_045639455.1 Clostridia bacterium
AATATCCTCCAGATTGATGCCGCCGAAGGTGGGCTCCAGCAGCTTCACGGTACGGATAATCTCCTCCGGATCCTTGGTGTCCAGGCAAATCGGGAACGCGTCTACTCCGCCGAACTGCTTAAACAGCACTGCCTTGCCTTCCATCACGGGCATCGCCGCCGCGGGACCGATATCCCCCAGCCCCAGCACCGCCGTGCCGTCGCTGACAACCGCCACGGTATGGCTCTTGACAGTATATTTGTAGACGTCATGGGGATTGGCCGCAATCTTCCGGCAGGGCTCCGCCACGCCGGGTGTGTAGGCCGTGGACAGCTCATCCCGGTTCGTCACCGGAACCCTGCTTACGACTTCAAGTTTGCCCCGTTCTTTCTCGCACAGTGCCAGGCTTGCCTGATTAAAGTCCATATCAAATTCCCTCCTGAAGTCCGAATTCTTCCGGCCCGTAAACCGGGCACACGTTTTCCGTGGAGCAAATCACTGCCGCGGCCAAACGCGTTCCGATGCGGCAAGACTCCGCCATGGTTTTCCCCCGTGTCATACCGGCAGCAAAGCCCGCGAAAAACGCGTCCCCAGCCCCGGTCGTATCTACTACCGATACCGATTCAGCGGGGCAATGCCCGCACTTTCCGTCACGATCCACATAGACGGCGCCTTTTTCCGCCAGCGTCACCACCATGCGCTGAAGGCCAAATCCGCGCACTGCTTCCGGCAGCAAACAAATCAATTCCTCCGGCGTATATCCGTCATAGTTTTTCTTGAACAGCAGCCCCGCTTCCTGCAGATTGCAGACGAGGCAGTCGCATTTCCGGAGCAAGGCTCCCCGCTCCCGGGCGATGGTCATATTGGACACCGCGGCGTATACCGGGAATCGGTTCTTTTCCGCGTAGTCCATCACCCGAGACGTGGTTTCAGCGTCCAGATCGATTTCAAGCAGCGCGCTTTCCACGTCGCGGAATATTTCCTCTCCCTTTTCATCCAGCAGGCCTGCCAGAGGAAGCAGATCCGGCCGCTTTGATATCGCGGCAATCACATCCCCCGTATTGTCAAAAATGGCCAGCCACGTGCCCATGCCGTCTTTTGTGCGCAGCATGTAGGACGTATCAACGCCGTGCTTTTTCAGGCGTTCAATCACTTCTATCCCGGCAGCGGTATCATCCACAAGGGAAAGGAACCGGGACGGCAGCCCGATATTCGCCACGTCCTCCGCGATATTCCGGCTGACGCCACCGTGAACCTGCTCCACCCGGCCGGAATTGCGCCCGCCGGGGATATAAGTATCATTCGGGTATCCCTTCACATCCACAAAAACCGCGCCAAGGACAACAATGCTCATAACTGCCCCTCCATGTTCGGATACCGCTATTATAAATCACAAACCAGGAAAGCACAATCCCCGAGTCATCATTCTTTTTGCCATCAGAAAAGCGCCCCCTGAGGGGCGCTTAAAGTATTGCGGATGGGATCAGCCTTTGACGGAACCGACCATGGCACCCTTTACGAAGTATTTCTGAATGAAGGGGTACACGCAAAGGATGGGCAGAGTGGTGATGACAATGGAGGCACACTTCAGCGTGTTGGAGGTGGGCATTATCTGCACATCGTCAACAGCAATACCGATATCCTCCAGCTGGCCGGTAGCCGCAACAATGATGGAACGCATGACGTTCTGCACCGGCTGCAGCGTCTTGTCCGTCAAGTACATGACGCCCGGGAACCAGGCATTCCAATAAGACACCGCGTAGAACATGGAAATCGTGGCGATGGACGGCAGCGACAACGGCAGTACCACACGCACAATAATCTGAATCTGGTTCGCACCGTCAAGATACGCTGCTTCTTCCAGCGCATCCGGAATGGCATAGAAGAAGTTCCGCAT
>JAZUDA010000353.1:0-11013 GCA_045639455.1 Clostridia bacterium
CGTGTTGTATTGCCGGGCCATACGCTGCAACACCGTATCGCTGCCGCTTTGCAGTGCCAGGTGGAACTGGGGGCACACCTTGTCGCATTGCTTCAGGCTGGCGGCAAATTCAGGCGTTGCCACATTGGGCTCCAAGCTGCCAAGGCGGATCCGGCGCAGCCCGGGCAGAGCCTGCAGCGCCTCGATCAGATCGATAAGGCGGGTGCCGTCCTTCAGATCTCTGCCGTAGCTGGTCAGGTGGATGCCGGTCAGCACGATTTCGCTGAACCCGGCCTGGGCGAGGGCAAGCGCTTCCTGGGCGATATCCTCCGCGGGGCGGGAACGAATCGGCCCACGCACGGAGGGAATAATGCAGTAGGTGCAATGGTTGTCGCAGCCCTCCTGAATCTTCATCACCGCACGGGTGTGATCCTCATGGGAGGTAATGGACAACCTTTCAAACTTGGTCTGCGCGAAAGGTGTTACGGCATTGATTTGGATGCCCTCTGCCACGGCTTTTTCAAACAACGATACGATATCGCCCCGGCGCTGATTGCCGATGACCAGCCGCACGCCGGTCTTCAACAGCTCCTCACCCATACGCTGTGCAAGACAGCCCGCTGCGATGACCTCCGGCTTCGGCTCCTGCCGCAAAAGACGTCGTAGCAGCTGAAGGGATTTCTTATCCCCGGTGCCGGTTACGGTACAGGTATTAATCACGTAGACGTCCGCCTGCTCCGGAAAAGGAACGGCCCGGTATCCGGCGGCACGGAACAGCTCCAACATGGCCTGGGAGTCGTACTGGTTGACCTTGCAGCCAAGCGTGTGAAAACATACAGTCGGCACTTTATTACTCCATCTCTCCATACAGTGTCAGCAGACCCGCGGCGCAGACAAGCCCCGCCGTTTCGGTGCGCAGAATCCGTCGGCCCAGCGTAATGGGCACCGCGTTCATGGCCTCCACCTCCGCGGCCTCCATACCGCCTTCCGGCCCGATGACAATGGCGATGTCTGTCACATCCGGGTTACGGCTGTGAATGGCAGTCATGCCGCAGCCGGAGGCATCCTCCCAGGGAACCAGCACCAGCTGATGGGAGGACAGGCGGGACAGAAACGCGGGAAAACTCAGAGGCTCCTCCACCTGGGGCACAACGGCACGGCCGGATTGCTTCGCGGCTTCCCGGCAGATGCGCTGCCAGCGGTCAATTTTGTGAGGGGCATCCTTGGACGAAATGGCGCTGACACAGCGCTTCATTGCCACCGGGACGATAGAAGCCACGCCGATTTCCGTGTTCTTTTGGCAGATCATGTCCATCTTGTCGGATTTGGGAATGCCCTGGTACAGCGTGATACGCAGACGGGGTTCGGTGTCAGGCAGCTGATCTGTCAGCCTGGCTACCACGTCCTCTGGGCTGACGCTGACAAGTTCCGCCTGCCACAGCCCGCCATCGGAAAACATCACAACCGTGTCACCGGCTGTCAAGCGCAGTACCCGGCTGGCGTGACGGGCATCCTCCGGGGCAAGGTGGGCCAGTTCGCCCTCCACCCGTTCAGCAAAAAAACGGTGCATATAGCCTTACTTTCTGGCCGCGAAAGCGACCCATTCGCCCTTTTCGGTGCGTTCCAGAATGGTATATCCGGCCTCGTTCAAGGCATTGGTTACGTCCTCTGCCCGCTCCCGGATAATACCGGAGCAGATAAAGGTGCCGTTGTCCCGGATATGGGCGCGCAGGGGGGCGGACATCATGCAGATGACATCGGCGATAATATTGGCGACACAGACATCGCAGGTCTCATGGACACGGTCCAGCAGGTTGCCCTCCACCACGTCAATGGTGTTTTCCAGATGATTGTGTGCCACGTTTTCCCGTGCCACCTTTACGGCAGTGGGGTCGATATCGATGGCAAGCACACGGTTCGCACCCAGCAGCGCGGCACCCATGGCCAGAATGCCGGAGCCGGTGCCTACGTCAATGACCCGGTCACCCGCGGCAACATATTTTTCCAGCAGGGACATACACATGGAGGTGGTTTCGTGGGTGCCGGTGCCGAAGGCCATGCCGGGGTCGATTTCCATGATTTTGTCGCCTTCCTGAGGCTCATAGCTCTCCCAGGTGGGCTTGACAATCAGGTGCTTTCCGGCGCGGAAGGGCTTGTAATACTTCTTCCATTCCTCGGCCCAGTCGGACTCCGCCACGTCTGCCACGGAAATTTCCAGCGTTCCCAGCGGAAGGTCGGGATACTGGGAGGGCAGGGAAGCCAGGTCCGCCTTGATGGCGGCGACACGCTCGCCCAGGGTGTCATTCTTTTCCAGCCAGGCCTTGACCTGCACGTCCTCAGGCATGGCGTCAATCAGGCTTTGGTCAATCAGCTCCCAATAGCCGTTGGGCTTTGCAGGGTCTGGCACATCCGCCCGGTCAATAATCTGCGTTCCCACTACACCGTGCGCCATCAGCCGTTCGGAGACAATTTCGGAACCCGCGGTTACAGTGGAAACGGTAAACTCCAAATATTCCATCGTTTCTTTCTTCCTTCCTGATGAAATAATCCGTGTGATATAGTAGCATAATCTGCTGAAAAATTCAATCAGCGCACGGTCAGGAACCGGCGCAGAATCAGCTGCAGCTTCTTCCCGCGGGACAGGGAGCGGAACACCGCTGCGGCACCGTCACGGGCGGAGGTCAGGTCCTTTCTGCTTACGCTGCCGTTGCTGTAGGAGATGCGGGACAGGGATGAGAGTGCGTTCGTTACGGCTTCATCGGGGAAAGCACGGGATACACGGTCGCGGAAGGCGGTCAGTGTTTCGGTGTCATTTCTGCGCAACTGTGTCATAGTCAACGCCTGCAGCAGGGCCTGCAGCCAAATCCGGTACTGCTTATCGGTATCATCGGTATGGCGGGCCATGGTGTTCGGGTCGGTCATCCACAGCCGGAGAGCAATCAGCGCGGCCAGCAGAAGAAGGAAAAGCAGCAGGAACGGGAAATGACGTTCACCCTCCGGCGCGGAATCCGGCTCGGGAGAGGAAACAGGCGGTTCCTCACCGGGTTCGGGGCTGGGAGAGGGCTCGCTTGAGGGCTCCGGCGTGGCGGAGGGATCCGTATCCGGGGTGGGAGAAGGCGTATCCTGCGGCGGAGGAGTCGGCGTATTTTCCTGCGGGGGCGGGGACTCCTCACCGGAGGGCGGAGAACTGACGGCATGGGAAGCAGACTGCCCCTCGCCAGGCGTGGCATCAAACACCACCCAGCCGAAACCGGGGAAATACACTTCCGTCCATGCGTGGGCGTTTTCACCCGTCAGCACCATCTGGGCCTGCCCGGACGGGGGAATCGCCAGATAGCCCTCCACATAGCGGGCAGGAAGGCCTGCCATGCGGCACAGCACCGTCATGGCACTGGCAAAATAGGTACAGTAGCCCTTGCGGGTATTCAGAAGGAAATAGCTGACAAAGTCCACATTTTCTGGCGGCGCGGAGGCCTTCAGGGAGTAGGTGCACTTTGTCTGCAGAAAGGTCATGATTTTCATGGCGGCTCGGTAGGCGTTCGTTTCGCCGGTAAGGATTTCCGCGCAAAGTTCATACATGGCGGGCTCCAGATGACCGGGAAGCTCCGTATAGATCTCCGCGATGGAGGCAAATGACTTGTCACCCTGCCGGGCGCAGGCGGAAAGCAGCTCCTCAAGGCCGGCCTGCCCGCCGGTAACGAGGGGCGCGGTCATGCTCCAGGTATCGCCCTGCTCCAGATTGCGGGTAATGAACAGCTCGCTGGAGGAGTTGAAATAGGGAACCATGGAGCCGGAAACGGACAAAGAGGTCAGCCCCACAGGAACAAACAGGGTGGAGGCGCTGGGCGAAAGCATGGTGACAGACACGGTATGCTCCTGCAGCAGGGGGCTGTCCTTTATTACAGGATAATCCTCGGAGAAGATATTGCTCCGTTCCGCCCGCGTGCGAAGGGAGTGATACAGATAGCGGCGGCTGTCCAGGGTATCCACCCACACACGGCCGGTATAGGTATTGCGGCTTGTGCCGCGAAGATAGACGGGGGAATCTGTGATAACAAGTAGCTCTGTTTCATCTTTGGGAACGGCAGGGCCGCCCAGCCGGTTTTCACCCAGCGGATAGTAGCCTTCAACGGAAAGAGAGAACACATCCCGTGCCTCGGTAAAGAACAATCTGTCATAAATCATCTGCCGGAGGGAATCGGCCGCGTCCTTCAGCGGTGTGAAGGTCAGGCCGGACAGGGGGGTCAGCAGGAACGCCAGCGTTACGGAAAGCACGGCGATGGGCAGGACACGGTGCAGGGAACTATTCTCGTCTGTGTAGCGGGAGCGCACCAGCACCAGCGCCACAGGCACCGGGAACGAGTAAATCAGCAAGTCCCACCGCCCGGCCTCCCACAGGGCAACAAGCAGGATGCCGGCTGCGACAATGCCGGGGAAGGGCCCGAGGGAGGAATCCGTCAGCGCCCAGGAAAGAAGCGCGAACAGGATACCCAACAGCAGAGCGATCTGGGTGGAGAACAGGGGAAGTACGGCCGACTGCCCACACAGCAGCAGATACAGTGCCTTACAGGTTTCAATCAGGCCGGGCAGGAAAGCACCGTCTGCCAAGGCCAACAACGTAAGCACGATGAGGCAGAACAGAGCAATCAGATGACGGTATAGCTTTTTCCGTCCGCCCGCGAAGAGCAGCAGGAGAACCGCGGCGCAGGCAGCGAAACCTGCCAAGGGAAAGCCTTGCGCGGAAAACAACGCGCCGAGGGCGGGCGTAAGGGTGCCCAAGGCAAAGAGAAAGGCAGGAAGAAGATGATTAAACAAGCTTCACCCCTCCTTCCGGGACGGGTAGGGGAGCGACAGGCGTCACATAGCAGACCTGTACGTTCTGCTGCTGCAGACGGCTGACATACAGGGCATTCTCCCCCTCGCCGTCATAGCTGATCAGGTACAGGCGCACAAAAGGACCGGATCGGCGAATTTTGCCCACTGCGTCCACCACGCCGCTATTCAGACAGCTGGTGACCACGGCGACCGTACCGGTACGGCGCAGATTGCGCATTTCCATGCGCACGATTTTTTCAAACGGCTCCTCAAAAGAAAGCGGCTGCGCGGCAAGACGCTCCAGCAGCGGGCTCAGCCCCATCATTTTGTCATACACCACGGGGGCGCTGACGCGGATTGGATGGTCGGTTTTCAGCAGCATGGCGCCTACGGAGGCAGCAGTTTCGTACAGCGCATCGCGCAGGCAGGCTTTCTGCTCGTCTGACGCGTCTGCGGGATATTGGGGGGTGGAAAAATCAACCATCAGCAGCGCGTCCGGCTGATCCTGCTCCTCAAAACGACGGACATACAGCTCATGCTTGCGCAGATACATTTTCCAGTGGATTTTTTTCAGCGAATCGCCGACCTGGTATTGCCGCACATCGGTGGGGAATGCAAGATCCTCACTGGCTCTGGCCATGGTACCCAGCCCGGCTTCGCCCGGGCTGAAGGGCAGCTCGTCAACAGCAAAGGGCGTGGGCATCACGCACAGCGACGGGCAACAGTCGGAGAAGGATACCGTTTTTTCAAACAGCCCCAGCACATCGCAAATGGTACAGGCGGAAACGCCGGGGCGGAACGTACCCACGTGCGCCGGGGTAAAGGTGCAGACGCACTCCCGCCGCCCCGAGGCGACAAGAATGCCGGACGCGGGAAGGGCGTTCATTTCCTGAAAGGTGAGCCGGAGAGAGGCGATGGGAAGACGGGTGCCGCGATTCACGTCAATATGCAAAACGGCGGCCTCGCCCCGCATGGCCTTGCCCTGTTCCAGCTTCATGGTGAGACGCAGCTTTTTTGAGGCAATCTCCACCGAAAGAATACAAAACAGGATACAAAAAAGCACCACAAGCGCCCCCAACATATACAGGGGGTTGCCTGTGGAGAAAGCACATAGGAGCAGAAAAACGATTGCCCCGCACAAGGGAAGGAGTTTGCCGATCATGACATCCTCACCGGAACAGTGGTTGAACGCAGAATGGAGAGCAGCACCTGCTCCACCGTTTGATTTTTCATTTTTGCTTCCGGGGTCAACAGTACACGGTGCGCCCATACGGGCAGGAACATGCGTTGGACATCATCCGGAATGATATAATCCCGCCCCGCCAGCATGGCACAGGCCTGCGCGCCGCGGATCAGCGCGATGGCGGCACGGGTGGAGCAACCCAGCTGCAGGGACGGATGACAGCGCGTGGCGGCGGCCATGGTTGCCACATAGGAGCGGACCTCGCGGGAGCAGTATACCGTTCCCACCTGCTCCTGCAGGGCAATGATGTCCTCCGCGCGGCATACGCTTTGTAGTGTAGCCAGCGGGGTCACCTGGCCGGAATACCGTTCCAGTACATCCATTTCCTCCTCAATAGAGGGGTAGCCGATGGAAATACGCAGGAAGAAGCGGTCCATCTGGGCCTCAGGCAGGGGATAGGTACCGACGAATTCCACCGGGTTCTGGGTGGCAAGCACCATAAAAGGCCGGGGCTGGGGATAAGTGGTGCCGTCAACGGTCACCTGGCCCTCTTCCATAACCTCCAGCAGGCTGGACTGGGTCTTGGGGGAAGTACGGTTGATTTCGCCCGCCAGCACAATCTGGCTCATGACGGCACCGGGTTTGAACTCCAGCTGACCGCTCTGCAGGTTGACCATGGTATAGCCGGTAATGTCGGAGGGCATTACGTCCGGCGTGAACTGAATCCGCTTGAAGGAACAGTCCAGAGAGCGGGCAAGGGCGCTGGCCAGGGTCGTTTTGCCTACGCCGGGCACGTCCTCAATCAGCACGTGCCCTTTGCACATCAAGGCAATCAGGGCAAGCTCAATGGCTTCGTCCTTGCCCACGATGACCCGGGCGATATTCTGTTTCAGGGCATTGATAATATTGCCTGCGTAAGGCATTCTGTTTCTCCTTTATTGTCCGAAGGTTTCTTTCATCAGGGTCTGATAAGCGGTGGGCATGTGCGGCTCAAACAGGGCAATGGACGCGCCGCTGGGGGACATCTCCGCCGCGAAATACTTCAGGAAGGGGCTGAATTCGGTCTGAATGCTCATCAGCTGCATCATCTGCATCTGGGCCGCCTGCTGCTGGGCAGGGGTGCCGCAGAGCATATCGGCAAAGCTCAGGAAGAACTGATACAGCGTGACGCCGCCTTCCATGCCGGGAATATCGACCGCCTTGTTGTAGTAGGCGTCCGTATCAGGGCAGAGGGCATAGACACAGGCCATCATTTGGTGAAGATTGTTGTTAATTCCGTCAGGCCCGAAGGACAGCACCTTGTCTACACCGGCGCGGGTGTAACCCCAGGCGGACAGGGGCATATGAGTGATGGGATCGTTGGGATTGAGAATGTTGAAAATGTTGGAATAGGACGCGGCCTTTTCACTGTCCTTCATGGTATTGGGGCAGGCAAAGGCGTACACGTATACGTTTTCTGCGCCGAATTCCTCATCCGCCATAACGCCCAGCAGGTTGGCGCAGGCGGCGCCGCGGCTGTAGCCGGTAATCAGCCACACCGGGTCTTCCACGCCGGCGGAGGCACCCTTGCAAACCAGCCAGATGTCCTCCGCCGCGGCGTGAAAATTGTCGGCCCATAGGCCGTCGTTGCTTTTTGTGAAGGAAAAGTCGAAGTTGGAGTACCATTCGCTGCCGGTGGTGCCGTTGACCGTAATCAGCAGCACGTTGCGCTTTTCACCGCGGACCGTCATCTGCCCGCCGGACAGCGTGAAGCCGGAGGTGTGGGAACGGTCGGCACTGTCTTTGGCAAGATGCTCCTGCAGCAGCACACTGAAGCCCGCGCCGCTCAGCTGGGACTTGTTGCCGCCCGAGAAGGAGAGCGGAAACAGCATGTTCATCAATCCTGTATCGAATTGCGTGCTTTCGCACGCAATCTGCTTCCCGTCAGCCATGGCGGGAACGGCACAGAACATCATCAAGGCAAGGCAAACGCATATCACGCGGCGGAACATGGCACTTCTCCCTTCGATAATAGAACGAATCACTTACGGCATGCATTCACGAAAGCGTCAAATATTTTTTTGCTGTCCTCGTTTTGATGGGTGTTGCGCTCCGGGTGGAACTGAAGGCCCAGCACAAAGGGAGACGCGGCGTCGTATACGCCCTCAGTAATGCCATCGTCGGAAACGGCACACACGGTCAGGCCGGGGGCCACATCCTTCACGGCCTGATGATGGCTGGTATTCACGTCTATCACGGTATTGCCGATGATGGAGTGCAGCAGCGTTCCGGGCACAATGCTGTCCTGATGGACGGTCTGGGTCATGGGAACATCCTGGGAGTGACGGTGAATGCCGGGCAAATCTTCGTAGATATCCTGATGGAGGGTGCCGCCCAGAGCCACGTTCAGCATCTGAATGCCGCGGCAGACCGCCAGAATGGGCAGTTTACGGGCCATGGCCTGCTTGACAAACAGATCCTCCGCCCGGTCGCGCAAGTCATCCACACGGCCGCAGGAGGGCTTGATGGCTTCACCGTACATGGCAGGGTTCACATCGCAGCCGCCGGTCAGGAAAAGACCGTCCAGGCGGGACATGACGGCCTCCGCCTCGTCCTCATCCTGAATCATGGGCAGCAGCACGCACGCGCCGCCGGATTCTTCCACCGCCTTGAGGTAGATATCCTTGAGCACAAGCAGCTCGGTTTCGCCTTCCTTGGTATTAATGGACACACCGATTACGGGACGCATAGTATGTTCCTCTTTTCGTTATTCTTACCGGGCGTTGAGAACCTGCCCCCACATATTGTTGTACAGGGCAAGGGTGGTATCGTCCAGGTCATGGTAGAAGCCGCAGCGCTCAACCACTTCATCGGAAGGATTGATGGTGCTGTTTTCGGTATATTCCTCACCCATCAGCTCGATGGCACCGGCGTTGGGGCTGGAATAGAAGATATATTCGCAGTTCCGCTGGGCGATGTCGGGACGGCAGAGGAAGTTAATCAGCTTTTCGGCGTTTTCCTTGTTGGGCGCGGTAGAGGAGATGACCAGCGGGTCAATCCAGATATTGCTGCCTTCCACGGGAACGCTGTAGGCCAGGTCTTCATTTTCATCCATGGCGTAGAGTGCGTCACCGCTGTAAACAACGGCCAGCGCGGCCTCGCCGGCAATCATGGCGTCCTTGGTCTCGTCCAGGTAGTAGGCTTTTACCAGAGGCTTCTGGGCGATGAGGGCGTTCTTGGCGGCATTCAGTTCTGCCACGTTGGTGGTGTTCATGTCATAACCGCAGTAAATCAGACCAACGGCCAGACCGTCGCGCAGGCTGTTCATCATGAAGATGCTGTCTGCATATTTTTCGTCCCACAGGATGCCCCAGCTGCCGGCTTCTTCCTCGGTTACCTGCTTGGTATCGTAGAGGATGCCCAAGGTGCCCCACATGAAGGGAACGGTGTACTTGCCTTCGGGATCATAGTCGGCGTTCTTCAGATTCTCCTTGATATAGGAGAAATTGGGGATGTTGTCAAAGTTGATTTCCTGAATCAGACCCTGCTTGATCATGCGCTCTACACAATAGTCGGAAGGAATGATCACGTCATAGGCACCGGGGTTGGCCTGCAGGGAAAGCATCATTTCCTCGTTCGTGGTGAAAAGCGGGTAGTTGACATGAATGCCGGTTTCGGCTTCAAAGTCTTCCAGAACGGATTCATCCATGTAGTCATACCAGTTGTACAGGTTGACTACTTCCTGTGCGGAGGCGAAGGACACGGCGGAGAGGACAATCAGCGCGGAGAGAAGAACGGCGAACCACTTTTTCATGGGACGAATACCTCCATTAATATTCTATCGAAAAGCTTTCGCTTTGCGAGCCTGAAGAGGGAGAATGCGTTTACTTCACTTCATCCTTAGCGGTGCGGCGGTTGACGATGATTAGCAGCGTCAGCATGACCACAAACATGATGGAACTCAGCGCGTACATGTTGGGCTTGATGCCTTTACGTGCCTGGGAGTAAATGACGGTGGACAGGTTCTGAATCAGGGAGGAAGTGGTGAAATAACTGATGGTGAAATCGTCCAGCGACAGGGTAAAGGCGAAAATAGCGCCCGTGACCACGCCGGGCATGACCTCCGGAATAATCACATGCCGCAGCGCGTAGCCGGGCGTGGCACCCAAATCCAGCGCTGCCTCATAGGTGTGCCGGTTCATCTGCTTCAGCTTCGGCATGACGGAGACGATGACGTAGGGCGTGTCGAAGGTGATATGGGCGAGCAACATGGTGGGGTAGCCCCGCTCCACCTTGGTGAAAATGAAGAGGAGCATCAGGGAAATACCGGTCACGATATCGGGCATGGTCATGGGAATGTTGTTCAGCGTCAGCATCAGCGACTGGGGACGCTTGCGCATGGCATGGATGCCGATGGCGGACAGCGTGCCGATGATGGTGGAGAATACAGTCGCCAAAACGGCAATGGACACCGTGACGAACAGTGCGTTCATAATGGTGGAGTTGCCCAGCAGCTCACCGTACCAGCGGAAGGAAAAACCTTCGAACTTGGCGCGGCTGGCACCGCTGTTGAAGCTGAAGATGATCATAACGATGATGGGCACATACATGATGAACAGCAGCAGTCCCAGGTAGAAACGTTTCAGAGCTTTTGTCATTTAGACCGCGCCTCCTTCACCTTCCGGGTCCGCCTTGCGCAGAATCCCGATGGAAATCAGCATCAGAATCATCATAATCAGGGACATGGCGCTGCCGGGGTTCCAGTCTGCCAGGGAGGCGGAGAGAAACTTGGTCTCAATCAGGTCGCCGAAAAGCTGCACCTTGCTGCCACCCAGCAGACGGCTGATGTAGAAGGTGGTGACGGCGGGCATGAACACCATCGTGATGCCGCTGACAATGCCGGGCACGGACAGAGGCAAAGTAACCTTGAGAAAGGTCTGCCAGCGGTTGCAGCCCAGGTCCTGAGCGGCCTCGTTCAGTTTGTAGTCCATCTTGTTGAGAACGTTATAGATGGGGAAGACCATGAAAGGAAGAAAGTTGTAGACCATGCCGAAGAG
>JAZUDA010000354.1:0-3254 GCA_045639455.1 Clostridia bacterium
CGTATTATTTGTCGGAGAAAAGCCCGCATCTGCATAAAGCAGTAATTTTTCAATGTTCCCGTGCCTCCATGATTCCATGAAAGCACGGCTTTTTTATTTCTTGAATTATCAAGTCAAGAAATAAAAAAGCCTCTGCCGGAAGGGCAGAGGCGGTAGGGGCGAATGTTTACTTTACGGGCTTGGGGGTGGCGGTGGGTGCGGGGGTAGCCAGCAGCAGCGCATAGGCTTCATTGGCCTTGGTCAGTTCTTCAACCTTTTTCTCCGCTTCGGCCAGTTTGGTTTCGAACGCCGCGACCTTCGCTTCAGCCTCGGTCAGGGCGGTGGCCTTAGCGGCCAGGTCGTTATTCAGCTCGGCAACGGTGGCCTGCAGCGCGGTCAGCTTTACTTCGCTATCGGTGGCGGCAGCGGCCTTTTCGGCGGCTTCGGCGGTCAGTTTTTCGATTTCAGCCTTGGCGGCAGCCAGCTCCGCGGCAGCGGCGGTGATCGCTTCTTCCTTTTCGGCGACATCGGCAGTCAGAGTCTCGATTTCGGCCTTCGCAGCTTCGGCATCAGCGGTCAGGGTCCCGATTTCGGCCTTCGCGGCTTCGGCATCAGCGGTCAGGGTCTCGATTTCGGCCTTGGCAGCCTCGGCGTCAGCAGTCAGCTCGGCAACCTGAGCGGTGAAAGCTTCGATAGCAGTGTCTTTTTCGGTAATCGCAGCGGTCTGGGCCTCAGTCTTAGCAGTCAGATCGGCAAGCGCAGTTTCGGTTTCACCGGCAGCAGTGGCGGCCTTGGTCAGGGCTTCATCCTTTTCGGCAACGGTGGCGGTCAGCGCCTTGACCTCGTTGGCATTGGAAGAAGAGCGGACGGCAAAGACCACCGTCAGGACACAGGCAATGACAAGGGCAACAGAAAGAAGAATCACTCCGGTTTTCTTGTTCATGGGAATAGCCTCCTGTTTACAAATAATACCGTGACATCATAGCATATTTCGGGCAAAATGACAACATCAAAATCACGCGGGCTATGACATCGCGGCTGTCGGTCGACTCGCCCGCACTTGCAAAAATCGCCTGTTTGTCGTATGATAATAGGCGACTTTTTGATTCCCGGAGGTTGTGTTTTGATGAAAAGACTGCTGCTGTTGGTCGCCGTTCTGTGCCTGTTATGCGGCTCCGCGCTGGCGCTTTCTTTTGACAATCCTCCGGAGGTCATTCGTCCGGGGCGGTTGATTCGTCTGGGGCTTTCATCAGAAAGCGACGGCGAGGCCACGGTTCTGCTGTTGGATGATTCCGCGCACGCGGTCTGCACCCTGAAGGAATCCGTTACGCTGAAGGACGGAACAGGCTATTTCACGTGGGACGGCATGGCGGACGGTACCGTTCCCGTTCCCGGTTCCTATTATCTGTACGCCCAGATGGGCGAAGACCTGGCCTCTGCCCCCGTTACCGTAGGCGAGAAAAGCCCCTCCATTGATAATGTCATCACACAGGCGGGTGCCGTTGTACCGGGCGATGAATGGAGCATGACCGTCACCTGCAGTATGGCCGGCCGGCTCTGCGCGACGCTGGATGATAATACCGTGCTGCTGAACGTGAATGTCCATGAAGGGGATAACGAGCTGTTCTGGTCCGGCTCCGCGGGCGATGAGATTCTCTCCCCCGGCGTGTATCCGGTCACCCTGCGCCTGTATGATGATGCAGGCTACTCCTCCACGCCCCAGCAACTGAATATCTCTGTCAGCGCGATTCCCACCGGCACAACAGTCAGCGGCATTACCACCTACAATACCATGCTTTACCCCAGCAATCTGGATTGGAAGGAAGACGGCTCCTTCTGGACGTTGGAAATGGGTATTCTGGACGAGGAAGCCATCTGGAACGCACTGGTGCAGCCCATCACGGTGGTGGATTCCTCTGACCAGCGGGCGCTGTTCCCGATTTATGAAAAGCCCAGCACATCTTCCAAAATCATGGGCGAGGTTACCGGCTTCAGTCAGGGGCTGCATGTACTGGAAACACGTTCCGACGGTTGGACGTTGGTACAGTGCTACTCTTCCTCCACAGAAAAGAGCAAATCCAACAACTACGCGGGGTTCTGCGAGGGTTATATCCAGTCCAACCTGCTGAAGACCCGTTCCGTTAACACCACCTATGCGATTCTGGTGGACAAGCTGACTCAGACCCTATACCTGTTCAAAAACGGAAAAATCGTGACCACTTTGCTGGTCTCCACCGGGAAGGCCACAAAGGATAAGCCCTTCAACGAGACCGTGGCGGGCGAATATATTATCGCCAGCCGGACAGGCGGGTTCTGGAGCGGCAATATGTACTGCGACATGGCCCTCCGGGTCAACGGCGGTTGCCTCCTGCACGAGGTTCCCTGCCTGATTAGTGAGGACGGCGCGCGGTATTACTCCACCTTCGAGGCCGCACTGGGCACAAAGGCCAGCCACGGCTGTATCCGCGTACAGCGGCGTTCCAACGAGGATGGCTATTCCCAGACATGGCTGTGGAACAACATCAAGGTCGGCACGAAGATTGTCATTTGGGAGGATACCGGCCGTACCTTCGATATTCCGGACGATGACACGCCCATGTACTATAACCCCAACGGCGGCTCCTACTACCATTCCGATCAGTACTGCTCCAGCGTCAAGAAAAAATACCTTCCCCTGCAGGAATTCTGCTATGGAGAACTGGAGGACAGCACCTACGCCAAGCTGAAGCCCTGCCCCCACTGCAACCCGCCCAAGCGGATTGACGAGCTGATTGAGCTGAACCGAAAAAGCAACGCGAAATAACATTTTCTTCGTCTGTTGTTTCCATTTTTCCGCATTTTCTGTTTTTCTTGGTGTAAAAAAAGAAGAGCATCCAATACCCCGATAATGTGATATACTATCCGCGTATGATTCAATTGAAACATGATCATCATCAAGCATAGGAGAATGGTTTATGACTACCGATTCGCTGATTTCCTCTTTGCTTCATTACGGTGTAACGCGTCAGTTGATTGATGAATGTGACAAAACCTTCATCGCAAACCAGCTTCTTGACGCGCTGTCTCTGCAGGAATATACGCCCGTCCCGGCGGAGGAGCTGCCACTGGAAACAATCCTGAAAGGGCTGCTGGATGACGCGGTCCTGCGCGGTGTCTGTGCTGATGACATCGTCAGCAGAGATTTGCTGGATACTCGCCTGATGGGTATCCTGACCCCCCGACCGAGCCAAGTGAGGCAGCAGTTTGAGGCGCTGTACCTGCAGTCCCCCAAGGAT
>JAZUDA010000355.1:0-8414 GCA_045639455.1 Clostridia bacterium
CTGAATGACATCCAGTGCCTGGTCTTTGCAGATACCGAGCATTTCTGCAATTTCTCCGGCCGAATAAGATTCGGCATGCAGCTTAAGCCCCGGTTCTTCTCCGGTCACTTTCCTGTGCTTCGTCTGCATGGAATACCAGTCTTCAAAGCTGGCAACCACCACGCGTATCTTTCCGTTGACCAAAGTAGTATCGAAGAATCCCTGATGCACAAGCCAGTACGAATCGGTCTTTCCCAGACCAAGCAGACGACGCATTTCAGAAACTGACATTGTCGTCTTGCCCACGCTTTTCACCCCCTTACTGATTCATCTGATCCAGCCATTCATCAAAGCTGTTCCTGAAAATGCGGTAAGGCCCGCGCTTTCCGCCAAGACGAAACCATCTGAATTCATGCTTTGCAAGCAGAGAATAGACGGTCTCCCGGCTGCAGGAAAGCATGACCTGAAGGTCTTCCACGGTATAACACCGCTTCCCCGCAGGCTGGTCAATCGAGGTATCAGGTTGTGCTGATGCCCCGGTTGGTGGCATATTACCTCTACCTTCAAGCGATAGCAAGTTCTTTTCAAGCATATCTGTGTCTAAAAAATCAGTAATTTCCGCGGTCTTTTTGTCGCTATTATGTTCCATTAAAAAAACACCTCCCACCGGGTAGCCACGGCAGGAGGTGAAAAAGGACGTTTTTTCAGTTTTTTATGAAAAGCTAAATTTCAAAGGGACATTTGTTGATTCTCTCCGTTTTACAACTGAATCCCGGATTTTGTTGCCCGGGACAGGGCCCGGTATGCCGACGGCGACAGCTTCACTTCTTCATGAAATGCCCTGCTGAAATTGGATAGGCTGCCGAAGCCTGAAGAAAAACATATCTCGGAGATCGGCAGATCTGTTCCGCGCAAAAGGCGCTGACTCTCGCTGATTTTGCACTTCAGTACGTATTCAGCAATGCCTATATTCAAGTACTTGCGGAAAAGACGGGAGACGTATTCCCTGCTGTAAAAGAAGCGCTGCGCGATTTCACGGACATCGTGTATCTCCCGGAAATGGACGTCTATATACTCCTGTATTTTGGTCAATGCCTCCGGCAGATAGGTATCAGCTGTTTCATTCACATCAATTCCCTGCGAAAGCAGCCAGAAAAGCTGAATAACGTAGGTGACGGACATAATTCTCTCTGTCTCATCCTCTCCCAAACCCAATGATTCGTCCAAACGATCCAGCAGCGCCACAATCTGTTCGTGCTGCTGTTTTTTTAATGAATAGGAAAAACCGCCGGAAAACGCCTGCAGAAGAGTGTTAATCAACGGACGGCAGTTATACTCGTCCAGTGCATCCGGGTGGAAGTAGATTTTGTATCTTTCGTAATGTATTGCCGGAGCATTCAGCATGCTGGCATGAAGGGTGTGGGGCGGAAAAAACAGAATTCCCAGATGTTTAGGAAGGTAGCTCTTTTTATCGCAAATAAAACGGATTTCTCCAGTCACGATTATATCCAGTTCATAATAGTCATGAAAATGGACGCCGTAGTCATAGGTTTCCAATGTGTAGTCGGAAACCCGGTGGGCATAACATAAGGAAGGCGTAAGGAAATGGTTTTCCCAGTTGATATTTGCCCACGGATCCGCTTGATTGGTCTTGACAAAATAACTTTTCAGAATCATTCAGGTTTCCTCCTTCAAGCAGGTCACAAAAATGGAAATACCATGTCACATTGCTGTATGCATTGCAATCAGTGATACAGTATGATGATTATATTCCTTGAATGTCAATTATGCAAGGGCATAACAATGATTTTCGATACCCGAAAGGAGAGCATGAATGGAAACCATCAGAGAGCCCGAGAAGCAGCTGCCGGTTCTGCAAAAGGCGGATATCGTAGTCGTCGGCGGCGGTTGCACGGGAACTTTCGCTGCTATCCGCGCGGCAAGGCTGGGAGCAAAGGTTGCCCTGATTGAGCAAAGTAATGCCTTTGGTGGTGTGGCAACGAACGGATTTGTCTGTGTGTGGCATGCCCTGACGGATACTACCTATAAAAAGCAGATTATCGGCGGTCTGACGCAGGAGACGATTGACCGTCTGAATCGGGTTCCCAACGGAATTCAAATTAATCCTGTGCCTGAGGGGGACGATGTCCCGTTCCGTGATCCGCTGTACTCTATCTACAACTTGAACACAGAAGAGCTGAAGATCGAGTTGGACCAGATGGTGCTGGAAGCGGGCGTGATACCCTACCTGCACACGACTTACGCAGGGCCCTATCTGCAGGACGGTGAACTGAAAGGGATTATCGTTCAGAACCGTGCCGGCAGGGGATGCATCCTGGGCGATTATTTTGTTGATGCCACTGCCGACGGTTATCTTGCCGCCGATATGGGCGTACCATATTATTACCATGAAACACTGCAGCCCTCCACCACCGGCGCCCGCGTATGGGGCTGGGACCGGCTGACAACCCCCAACGAACTGCTCCGTATGCCGGAAAACCAGTCAAGGCTTGGATTCCGTGCCGGCTGGGACTGGCTTATGCCGGGCGCGCCCGATGTTCGCAACTGGTTCAAGAGCCAGTACTGCCTGGACTGCTCAGACCCCGCGTTGCTGACAAAAGGTGAAATCGAAGGCAGGGCCCAGGTACGCGCGATGATGAATCTGCTGCGGGAACAGGATCCTCACGGGAAGGAACTGTCCCTGATTGGTCTGTCTTCCTTCATCGGCATCCGGGAAACAAGGCAAATGAAGTGCTCCTATCAGTTGACGCTGGACGATGTATGCTATGGTAGAGTATTTGACGATGCCATTGCATACGGTGCCTATCCCATGGATATCCACACTCCCGAAAAGCCAACCGTGCTACGGCATCTGGACGGCGTGGAGCAAATCGGTTCTCCCAACACCGGCTTTACCTACGACCGTTGGCGTACAGATGAAGGGCCTTATCCAACCTACTGGCAGATACCCTACCGTTCCCTGCTGCCTGAAAATGTGCCCAATCTGCTGGTCTGCGGCCGGGCGATTGATACCGACAAGAGTGCCCATGGCGCGACCCGTGTCATGATCAGTCTGAACCAGACGGGCGAAGCCTGCGGCGTTGCATGCTATGAGGCGCTGAACTCCGGCAAAACCGTGCAGACCATTGATATTCCCGCCATGCGTAACAAAATGCGTGCGGGTGGTTCCATTCTTTTCTAACGCTGCCACCAGGTGATGACACCTGTTGAGCGATATATTCGAAAGGAGACCTATCCTATGAAGAAGTTCGTTTCCCTGCTTCTGGTTCTTGCCATGCTGTTCAGCTTTGGCATTCTGGAAGCCGCTACCGCCGAGGAACTGCCTACTCTGAAGTTCCTTATTTCCTCCTCTTTCTTTGACATCGAGGGTGATGTCACCGCTGAGGCGACCCAGCGTCTGTCCGGTTACAATATCGAGTATGAACTGCTGAACGGAACCACTCAGCTGATGCTGATGATTTCTTCCGGCGAACCCTACGACTACGTAACCCTGAGCAAGACCAACTGGGACCTGATGATGTCCAACGGCGCGCTGACCGACATCACCGACCTGCTGGCCGAGTACGGCCCCCACATCACCGAGGGCTACACCACCGTATGGCCTTCTGTCACCGTTGACGGCCGCATCTACGGCATTCCTTCCGTGGCTGCTCAGCCCAACTCCCTGAACCGCAGCATGATCGCCCGTAAGGACCTGCTGGATGCTATCGGCTACACTGAGGATAAGCTGCCCACCACCCTGGACGCTTTCATCAAGATGCTGGAAGACCTGAAGGCTGCCTACCCCGATATGATCCCCCTCACCTCTGAAAAGCAGTACATCTACACCAATATCGCCAGCTCCTTCAACGTACTGGGCGAGCAGTCCTGCTATCAGTACGTGGATGGTCACGTGATTTGCGTTCTGGACAATCCCAACCTGGAAGCCTACATCACCACCATGCGTGATCTGTATGCCCGCGGCCTGCTGGACGTGGATATGCCCGCGCAGGACAAGAAGGCTTCTCAGAGCAAGTTTGCCGCCGGCCAGGCTGTGATTGAGTATGCCAGCTGGAATGGCTGCGAATCCTACATCGCCTCTCTGGGCGAACTGGTTCCCACCTCTGAATGGGAAGTGCTGCCCCTGCTGGAGGATGAAAACGGCAAGGTTCATTCCCAGGTCAAGTCCGGCGTATCTGCTTACGGCGGCTTCCCCGTAACCGGCGAACACACCATCGATGCCATCAAGGCCATCAACAACATGATGGAGCCCACCAACTACAAGGAAATCGTTCTGGGTGTTGAAGGCGTCCACTATCAGATGGTAGACGGCGAAATCGTTCCGATTCAGCCCGCTTTCACCGATGAGAAGAACAACTCCAACTCCTTCGTTGGCGGCTTCTACCGTGAAGACGTATACCCCACCTACTGGGAAGTTCGTCTGAAGAAGAGCGATATCCTGGTCAAGGCCTTCTACAGCATGCGTGAATCCCTGCTGGACGGCGGCGTTGCCAGCCCCACTGCTCTGGCTCCCACTGTGACCGTTGTTGACAACCTGTCCACTCTGGAAGGCAAGATTACCGATACCCTGGTAGCGGTAATTGCCGGTACCGAGCCCATGTCTGCCATTGACGACTGCCGTGCCTACTGGAAGAACAACGGCGGTGACAAGGTTGTGGAATTCTACGATGCCTGGTATAACGAGAATATCGTAAAGTAATTGTCATCCTGATTGACGGGAGGGAAGAGCACCGCTCTTTCCTCCTGTCAACGTATAATCTCATACAGGAGGGATCCCCCGTGACTGCAATCAACCGTCCCAATCATTCCGCATTCCGGAAGCTGATGAATTACCTGAAGGGGCATTGGGAACTGTATCTGTGCGTTATTCCCGGCCTGACGGTAGTTTTTCTCTTCAAACTTCTGCCAATGCAGAATATTGTTATCGCGTTCAAGAATTTCAAACCGCTGAAGGGAATTGAAAACAGTCCGTGGGCAGGCCCTGACGGATTGGACCAGTTCAGAAAGCTGTTCTCCGATCCGGAAGTCTGGAATGTCATCAAAAATACAGTGGAAATCAACCTGCTGCTGATTGTCTGCTGTATGCCGCTGCCGATGCTGTCGGCAATTCTGCTGAATGAAATGAACTGCACCCCCGTCAAGAAAACCGTGCAGACCGTTGTTTATCTGCCTCATTTCTTCACGTGGGTCGTTGTATACGGAATTTTCTTTTCCCTGTTCAGTTCAACCGGCTTGATGTTCAAAGCCATCAAGGCCATAACCGGTCAGGAGGTACTCTTCTTTATCCGCGGCGGTTGGTTCCGCTTTCTGCTGATCCTATCCTATGCCTGGAAGGGTACCGGCTGGGGAACCATTCACTACCTGGCCGCCATCTCCGCTATTGACTCCGAGATTTTCGAGGCTGCCCGCATTGACGGTGCCGGACGGCTTCAGCAAATACGTTATATCACCATGCCCTGTCTTGTTCCCACCTTCATCCTGCTGCTGACCATCCGTCTGGGCAGCATCCTGAGCGGCGGATTTGACCAGGTGCTGGCGTTCTATAATTCCACCGTATATAAATCCGCCGATATCCTCGGCACATTTGTCTACCGGCAGGGCATCGGCCAGGCAAACTTCAGCTATGCTACCGCCGTTGGTCTGTTTGAATCCGTGGTCGGCTTCCTGTTTGTTCTGATGTCCAACGTCGCATCCAAGCGACTGACCGGACACAACGTATGGTAAAGGAGGAAACGGCAATGAAGAAAACAACCGGTGAAAAAGTCTTTGTCGCATTCTGCTATACCATCATGATCATCTCAGGCCTTTCCTGCCTGCTGCCCGTGTTGAATATTTTCGCCCAGTCACTCTCCTCCGTTCCTGCGGTGTCCGGCGGAAAGGTACTCTTCTGGCCGGTTGAGTTCAACCCCGAGGGCTGGAAGTACGTTATTCAGCGCACCAGTTTCTTCGTCTGCATGGAAAACACGGTTATCAACACCGTCATCGGCACAGTAATTTCTGTGATGATTACCATTCTGACTGCCTATTCCCTGTCCCGTCCTTACTTCAAGGGCAGGAACGTACTGACCTACCTATACGTGTTTGTCATGATATTCAGTGCCGGTACGCTTCCCCACTATTTCCAAATCAAGAGTTTCGGACTGCTGAACACCCGCTGGTCGTTGATTCTGCCGAACTTGATCAGCTCCTACTATGTGTTTGTGCTAAAGAAGAACTTTGAAGGCATTCCGGACAGTCTGGAGGAAGCAGCCCGCATTGACGGCGCATCTTTTACCAGAATCCTGTTTTCTGTCATCATCCCCCTTTCAAAAGCCGGCATCGCGACCATTATCGTTTTTACGGCGGTCGCATACTGGAACCGGTACTTCGACGCGCTACTCTACATCACCCGTCAGCAGCTGAAGCCCGCTTCCCTTCTTCTGTATGAAATAATCAAGCTGGATATTCAGGAAGAAGGCAACGGCGAAATCGAAATGGTGACAAAGATTTCCGCCGAGGTGCGAAACGCCAGCGCTGTTTGCATGTTCGTCATCCCCATTTTGGCTATCTATCCGTTCATGCAGAAATATTTTGTGAAAGGAACCCTTGCCGGTTCCGTGAAAGGCTGATTTCATGATGCGGTTATCCACGCAAACAAGTGTTCTTGCCGCCCGTTTCGGGTATGTGCAAGCCATTCGGATGATTGCCGAGGCCGGGTTCGATTGCTTTGATTTGTCTATGGGGTCTGCCATGCGGGATCATGATGATGACCCGCTGAACCTGTCGGACTGGCAGAAAACCGTTCTCGCCATGAAGAGCGAGGCAGAGCACTGCGGCATTTGCTGCAATCAAGCCCACGCGCCTTTCCGTCTTTCCTTCGGCAGCCCGGATACTGCTGAAAAAGACCGCGTGATGGAAGAGCGGATTCACCGCTCTATCCGCATCGCCGCCATGATGGGGGCAAAAACAATCGTTGTTCACCCCATGCGGTATGACGATGACGTGGATAAAATGCGTCAGGAAAGTGTGGCATTCATTCGGCGCCTTCTGCCGGATTGCGAACAACATGGCATTTCATTGGCAATAGAAAATATCAAGACCACTGCCTCCGCCGAGTTGCTCTGCCGGGTGATTGACGAAGTCAATTCTCCTTTTGCAGTTGCATGCCTTGACATCGGCCACGCTTACTATCTCGGCCAGGACGGTGCGGAAATGATTCGTTCCATCGGCCCCGGCCGTCTGCAGGCGCTGCACATTCATGATAATGATTTCGCCCATGACAGTCACACCATGCCCTTCCTGGGTAAGATTCCCTTCCCGCAGGTAATGACCGCACTGAAGGAAACCGGCTATCGCGGTGATTTCACTTTTGAGGCAGACTGTTTTCTGCAGCATCTGCCGGATGAAGCTTTGCCCGCCGCGCTACGTTTGCTGCACGATGTGGGCAGGCATCTGATTGGCCTGTAATCTTCTTTCCCAATATAGTATCCCCTCTTCGCAGTTGTCGAAGAGGGGTTTTCATATTCATCATCGGGAACAAATTCCTTTAGCATTTAGAGGTAAGTTGGTATCTTCAAAGGATAATTGTGAATAGGTGCCGCGCTTGATGCGCTCGTCATCCATCACCCAGCCTTTGATGGTGTATTCCTTCGCGATGCCGTTCACCCATTTGCGGAACTGCACTGCACGTTCGGAATTCACTTTGAAGCCCACGGCAATGATCATTTGCAAATTATAATGAGCTACTTCACGGTGCACTTCACGGGAACCCTCATTTTGAACTATTCGGAAATTCCGAATGGTTGCCTCCTGATCAAGTTCACTATCCGCGAATACTCTTTTGATGTGTTCGTTAATAGTCGAAACAGCAACGTCATACAGTTGTGCCATCATTTTCTGCGTCAGCCAAATGTTTTCGTCCTCATAGCGCATTTCCATGCTGCCGTCCTGATTCCCGGTGGATGCCACATAAGTAAATTAGTATACTGTTTTTTTTATAGCGTTGGGTATATAATTACTCTTGTCTTTCTGTAGACGTTCAGTTAATCAGTGGACCCCTTTTGTTTGATTGTAAAAGAGTACTGTCAAAAGAAGAAAGCACTATAATACAAAAATGTTCAATATTCCATAAAACGATAAGTAAAGAACGTAGCGAGTTGATAAACAGCATCAGGGATATAATATTGACATTTGATAAGGTTTAGTGAAAGGAAGCACAATTATATGGATTTTCACAGCATTCAATGTTTTTCTTCTGCTGCCAAATATCTCAATTTTACGCGCGCAGCAAATGAATTGTTTATCAGTCAATCAGCACTTAGTCAGACAATTAAGCGTTTGGAAAAGGAACTGGGGACCGCGCTTTTTGATAGGCAGAACAATGTCGTTGTCCTGACGACAGCGGGAAAATTCTTCCTGCAGGAAGCAAACGATAT